>DASCRE010000124.1:0-1856 GCA_034408645.1 Fidelibacterota bacterium
CCAGTAATATGATTTTTCATTTTCAAGGGGAAAATCGCCATTTTCAGGATAATCAATGAATTTACTACCGGTAATATTCATTCTTATTTTTGGATTTTCTACATCAGGGTCATCAATATCGGAAAGCCAAAACTCATACGATGGTACTGATTGAGGACCATCCCATGTAAATTTTTGATTTAGTGGAATATTTGTTCCACCATCAGAAGGTACAAGATCATATATTGGCATAACCCTAAAATTTCCCATAACTTCATAGTCTTCAATATCACCCAAAATATTTCCACTCCCATCAAACATCAATAATTTCCAATAATAAATCATATTGGGGAAAAGTCCATTTTCTATATCTTGAGATGGATATTGCCAAGGAAATGTTGTAATTGCTTGTTCTCGATTATAAACTTCCACTTGCTCAACATATTCATCATTTTCATCACCAATTAATAACTCATAATGTGAAATATTTTCTGGACCATTGACGTTGAAAGATGGCTGGACAGATTCAATAGTTTTTCCATCTTGAGGTTCAATTAATTCAATATCTTGAATAGTAAAGGTCTCTATTTCACTCCACTGAGTATTTCCTGTTAAAGAATGAATGCGAATTCGCCATCTATAACTTTTTCCGGGGATTAATCCTGGTGCATTAGATGGATATGGGAAAGGTGAAGTAATAAAATCAACCCCCCAGCTTTCTACAAAATCTTCGTCTTCTATGGGTGAAATTTCAATATCGAAGCCATCCTCCTGCGCACATCCTATATTATCCTCCCAGGTAAATACAGGCAGTACATCCGTAACTTCATTATTAATAACTGGTGAAATTACTAATTCTTCCGGATTCTCACCCCAGGTAAATTTTCTGACCACAGATTTAACAGGGTCAGGCCACCCCCATATCCCCCCTTGATCGTATCCATCAATAA
The DNA here is from genome assembly GCA_034408645.1 of Fidelibacterota bacterium. Lineage (GTDB taxonomy): Bacteria > Fidelibacterota > Marinisomatia > Marinisomatales > AB-629-J13 > AB-629-J13. The sequence continues at coordinate 930 of DASCRE010000124.1, forward strand.
CTTCCCGAGCATCTATTCGCCATGCGTAATCATATCCACATTCGAGTGGTTCCATTCCATAACCAGAAATTAATGTTAGGTGCCACGAATTAAGAGTGTTAGTAGAGCTACCTGTCTCTTCATAAGGCCAATCAGGAGCAATTGGCAATTCATCCCATTTTGAATTAAAATAAAATACAGAATTATAATCTGAATCATAACTTGATTCGATTGCATCTTCAGGTGAGTCAACTTCATCTGGAATTATCGCTGATATTATTAATCTGAATTCAATTTTAACGCCCTTTCTGAAACCAGGTGGATTCCACCAAAATAATATATTTTCCGTCCCTTTCATTGTCATATCATCAGCGGGTTCTATTAATGAAAAATGATCTCCTACTGTAAATTCAATTTCTTCATCATCAGAACCTAAAGTAGCTTCAGTTTCACTATTAACTGCAACAAGTTCTAAATTATAAGTTCCTGGAGGTAAATAACCTAAATTATCAGTTATATTAGAACTGAAATCGGGGGATTCATAATAATAAGCCAAAATATGTTCCGCAAATAGTGGGTCTAAATTATCATAAGTAATGCTTTTATTTGATTCAATTGATAATGGCTTAGTATGTCCTTCAACTATATTCTCGTTATTTTTCTCTAATATAAATTTTAGGTAGTAGTCTATTTTTACTGTACCTGTGTTTTTAATTTCCAATTCCCAAAGTTTTGCTACATTATTCCAACTGTTTAAGGTAAATTGTCCTGTATTAAGAAGGGTTAAGTCAACACTCAATTCCTGACTAAAATTGATGCTGATCAATATACCAATGGATAACAAATAATTTAATATTTTCTTATAATAATTCATATTTAACCATATTTATGCTGCCCATCAATTGGGGAAGCAGACATTTTCTTCAAGAAACTACATAGATTTCGTCG
>DASCRE010000125.1:0-4953 GCA_034408645.1 Fidelibacterota bacterium
TCCCTCCTTCATGGCTGGGAAGGGAGACTGAAAGAGACAGAGAATCAACTGCCATATTATCAGAGTCGTCTGTTAGGTCGACAATGAGCTTATATGCACCGGAGGCCGTAAAACTATAGGGCGCACTCCAAACCTGAAGCTCAGGCTTTTGGTCTATAAGAGAAAAAAATAAGCCCTCTATTAATGAATCATCTAAAAAGAAAGAATTCGAAATATCTGAAACGGACCCATCTGAGGTGAGAATAAAGTGCAACCGTCTGTTTAATCCCGGCATGATGAAATAGGATAGACTTGTTTCTGGAGAGAGCTGATCAGTAACAGAAACATAAAATACTCTAGATGTCATATTTCCTTGCTCATCATTTACTCTAAGGATGATAAAATAGGTACCCTGTATTTCAGATAAAGGTACAAGCGAAAGAATACAGGAGTCCGTGCCAACGATCTCAGCCTCTATCTCCGGACTTGTGCTCTCAACGGTGAAGCTCAATAATGAATCAGGAGTGTCAGGATCATCACACCACTCTTCAAGGCACTCACTCATATACGTTGTATCGTTACCAAAGCTTATTACAGGAGTACTTGACCATTGCGGCGGGAACCCATTTATTACTGATACAGTGAGCGTGTTGGAGGGCGAAACATTATAATGTTCATCCTCTGCAAAAAAGGTAAAGGTTGTTGTGGTATCTACATATAACGACGTATTCTGAAGCTCCAGGGTAACCTTTGTGAGTGAATCTATAACGATTTTTAAGATTGTGGTGTCTGTTTCTACTCCAAATATCAAACTTCCAGAGCTTGTCAGATCATCCTCACACCTGTCTGAGAGTCGATAACTTAGGTCAATTTGTGGTAAATATTTAGACATTTCAATGTGTAAAAGGTGCTCCCACTCGGGATCTTCATCCTCTTCAATCATTACAGTGATAGTGTCCGATGATGAATAATTTATAGTATTTATCGCGGTGAAAATTATCGAGACAGGGCCTGTCATTTCTGAGCTGGTAATGTACACCCTGTGGTCAAGTGAATCTATATCAATACCAATTGAATCGGCATTATAGATCGCTGACCACTCGATATTTTGTATCGGAGTTGAACTATCGAAAATATAATCATCCAGATCAAATAAAAAAGCGGATTCAGAATACCAATATACATCTTTATTCGGCAAAGAGCTGATCTGTGGATAGGGCTCATAAGGAATAACCTTCACAACAATTTCTTCAGTGTCTTCCAGCTCCAGGGTATTCGTTGCTGTCAGGGTGAGCGTGTCTTCACCAAAAAAGTTGGTACCGGTCTGAATGTATAGAATATTATAGAGCGAATCTATATAAACACTTTCCAGATCGTCACCACCCTCCAGGGCCCAGGCAATGGAGTCTGGGGGATCATTGTAGTCAAAAACAAGTGTGTCCAGGCCAAAAGCTGCAATGAGAGTATCGGGAAAAATGAAAATTGTAGCCGGGGACAATATCTGGGGCGCGTCCGATGCAAAATAAATCATGGGAAGTTCCCTGGTCACCACATGTCCGAAGTTAAAATCTTCACTGACAGTAATAACGATGATGCCCTCAGAATTCTCCGAATGGTCGGAGTCTATTGTAAGATATTGGGATCCCTGGTCATAGGTAAATACAACATGATTGTCCGGCATTCTTTCCGGTGTAAGAAGTAAAAAATCCCAAACCAATGATGCACCAGGCGTATCCTCATCAAAAATAGCAGCAGAATCCAAGCTAAGTGAAAATAAAGTATCAGCATGGACTAGGAAGGGCTCAGACAAAAGTATCTCTGGAGGAACAGAGCGAATGTTAATATTGATCAGAGATGAGACAGTTGTGTCACCGTCATCAAGATGAACGATCAATTGAGTATTGACCAGGGCACCCACTGGCGCAAAGAGCCTTAACATATCGTTTTCCAATAGCGTTGGGTCCATCCACTCATTTTCATCAATTGTCCAGGAAAAAATATTATCATCAATATCTGTAACAAATGCCATCAGATCAACCGTGTCAGCCGTATTATGGTAAAGAATAAGCGTATCTCCAAGAGCGGGGTCACCGCTTATACCAGAAAAATCAATGACCGGGGGATCATTAACATTATCAACAACGATTGTTAACACAGTTTCGATTGTCCTTCCCAATGATTCCCTGACAAAGAGACGGTTATTTGACAGCCCATTCCAATCAGGTTCCGAATAAAACATGATCGTGTCATTACCAAGATAAGAAAGATAGACCGGGGTCACAGTTCCATCTATTTGGGAAGTTATTGTTGTGTCCCACAGCGTTATCTCCAGTCCCATATCATCTTCATCCATAAATAACGAATCTGTGGGAACATAAAGAGTGTCATCTTCACGGATATGAATAGGCATAAGTTCTTCAACAAACCTCAGAGGGTGATTTATCTCCACCTCCCAGTTTTGCATTGAAAATAAATTATGTCCTTCAACGTGTAATGAGATTTCGATCGTCAACAGTGCGTGGTCATTTTCACTGGTTACAAGAGATAGTACATTGGTCTCACTGTCAATGGTTGTCTCTGCCTGAAATTCTATATCATATTCATTGAGCGTTGTGTCCGTGATCTGTGCAGTCCAGATAGCATCCTCAGCCAAATATTCATTGCTTTGGAAATAATCGTCCAGATCGATCATTAGCGTATCACCCGGCAAAACTAATGTATCTGGAATAGCAGGAAAGATAGAGTATCCTTCAACAAATATGGTCATGGGTGTCATGGGAGCAAATTGATTTTCAACAAAAGTCGAATCGTCCTTTATGATATAATATGAGTCCCTGTTATTTGATCCATAGTCAAATACAATATCGGTGGATTGATCTTCGTTACTGGGAATATCTCTCACCAAAAGCGAAAAGAAAGCTATAAGGCCTTCACCAACTATAGCTGAACTGTTTGAGCCAAGACGCACATAGTCCAATTGAAATCCTGGTATACCATTTTCAGATATGCCGTATTCATCACAAATCTCTAAGGTATCAGACCAAATACAGTTTGCCTGATTCATGATGTGGGACCAACCCTGCCCAAAATCAAAGGGTGTGAACGGGATACCGTCTTCGGTGAACAGGGGTTCAAACACATCGGAATCGAAGGTAAGGAAAAAACTATAGGCAATAAGCGTGTCGGTAACGGTATTTAATCGAATTCGAAGATTGACCGTATCTCCAACTGTGAACATGGAATCGTCATTAACAGTCTCAAGCAAGCACTCTGCAGGAGCTGAAACTGCAAATGAAATAAAAAACCAGACAGGAATGAGTGTTTTAATAAATTTTTTTGACACTGTGATGCAATTAAATTAATTCTATTTTGTTATATAAAAGAAGAAGCCTCTGGTTTCCCAGAGGCTTCTATCTAACCAAGGATTTTGTATGTCAACTTATTTCATCAAAATCATTTTTTGTGTGGCAATCATCTTATTGTCCACGGTTAAACTGTAGAAGTATAGGCCTGAACTGACCTTGCTTCCGAATGTGTTCGTAGCGTTCCAGTTGGCTGAATAGTTACCACCAGAAAGTCTGGAAGAAACCAGTTCACGAACTTCTCTACCCATCAGGTCAAAGACCGTAAGTTTTACCATTCCATCCTGAGGTATTGCAAACGCAATGTTTGTTACAGGGTTAAACGGATTTGGGAAGTTCTGGTTCAGAATAAATTCGTTTGGCATAACGAGACCGTTATTACTGATAACTGCTTTGGCAGATCTGTTCTGATCGTCAATGAGCGTTGCCTCAGTTATGACAGGTTCAACCGGATCGTTCACCAGTGGCTGTAACACTATGGTCACAAGGTCCTGGTTCGGCATGAGAGCAGATCCATCTCCGATCAGAGCACTCACAAGAGTTACTGCGTGACCGTTGGACTTATCAAACTCTATGGCCTGACCGTTGACCTTCAAGTGATCTTCTCTGGATACCAGAGCCCAGTCATCGGTTATATCCATCTCTATTGCATATGCGCGAAGAGCACCGATCCTTGAACCAGATACCGTATAGACAACACGGTCATTACTTGTTTCAACCTTGTTCAGGGCGATCAAAGATTCATTGTTATCGGTCTCAACGGGTTTATAGAGTAAACCTTCACCTACTTTGGAGGCCCCTGCATTTTTTGTAGAGTAGTTCAGGTCAGCAACATACACTGTTCCATCACCATCTACATCAGAATAACCGGCTCCCGCGCTTGCGTCTGCAGCCAATCCAAAATAGCTATTGGCAATAGCGCTCGCGTCTGCCACAACAATACTGTTATCGGGCACGGCAGCTCCAGAAGCATTGATATATCCAACCACATCACCACCGTAAAGCAAGTCTCCGCCAGTAAAGTGTAGATATGTTGTACTAAAATCAACTATCTTTACATTGTCCACAACCTGATCGACCCACCCATCTTTGGATACGCGTACTTTATACCTTCCCGCAGGAATCTGAGACAGAGTATAGCTCCCGCCAGTACCAAGGGTTATGACATCGCCCTGTGTAGCATTATATGTAGCATCAGAAATTTCTGTATAGCTACCAGTGCTAGAGAGGGTTATGGTTACTGTCTGAGCTGCGTCTGTTCTGCCCTCAATATCAATATTTCCGGACAGTGATCCACGGGATACCAACTTTACGCTGGATCCTCTTAAATCACCAGAAACAATAGGAGAGACATCTGCATTGTTGTTTGCAACGATCTTTGTGGCGCTCAATCCGGATGTCTGAAAAGTAACAGCGTGAGACTCCATACTTGCGGTTGCATTGTGCGCAAGAGCTGTGAGCTTAAACTTAGCGATCGCTAACCCTCCTGTTGCTGCATCACCGGTCAACGCTGTACCACCGTCTTCCCACTGTACAAACTTGATCTCATCAGTTGTTCCATCTGTAGATATAGTATTTGTGAGCTGGATTCCGTTCCATCCAAAACCACCTG
>DASCRE010000126.1:0-20675 GCA_034408645.1 Fidelibacterota bacterium
GGTATTGAGGTATGGGAACCATAATCCCGTCCTGTTTATTTGTAATGAGCAATTCAATGATATTTTTTGCTCCTTCACTTGCACCATCAGTAAGGAATATATTGTCCGGATTAGATCGTATCCCATTGTTCTTTACTGCATCATCCCTCTTATCGATAAATTCTGCAATCGCTTCCCTTATAAATTCGTGGCCATTGCTGTCTGAGTATCCTCCAGTACCAATTTCTAATTTTTCTATAATGGTCCGGCCATAGTCTAAAGCTGTATCAGAAAAAATAGGGGGAGTTTTGTGGGTTTTACTGTTAAATATTTCTGGATATTCAATAAGAGATAAAACCTGACGATAAAAGGTAAGCGGTGGTTGGCCCAACGCCTGTGGATTTCCTATATTACAGGGAATGATGCTGCGCCCCAATCTTTTTAATTCTGCTGCTCTTTTTGCAATAGATCCCCGAACAGCATACTCCATGCTAATTAATACAGGATTAACGTAAAATGGTTTATTCACGTTAAGTAGATATTAATGATTCTTAAAATCTACGCTTTTTAGAAAAAGGTTTTTTTCTTCCTCCACCGCTGCTTCTGTCATTACTCTTTCGTGGATGCTTTGGTCGCTCCACATACCCTTCTGGCTTTGGGAGAAGTGCTTTTCTACTAAAATCAAGACGTCCCTGGTCATCGATTTTTATCAATTTAATCTTCATTTCATCTCCAGGTTTACAAACATCTTCTACTTTTTCTACCCGTCGCCATTCCATTTCAGAGATATGGACCAATCCTTCTCTTCCAGGGGCAAATTCAACAAAAGCTCCAAAGGTCATAAGTCGGGTGACAGTACCATCAAATTCCTGGCCTACTTCCGGCTCCATGGTAATTGCCTCTACCAATACCATAGCATCATTGCATTTATCAATATTTTCTCCGGAAATGCTAACGAGACCATCATCATCAACATTGATATCACATTCTGTATCTTCGATGATTTTTTTGATATTTTTTCCACCTGGACCTATTAATGCACCGATCTTTTCAGGATTTATCTGTACAGATAAAATTCGGGGAGCATATTTAGATATTTCGTTTGGTTTGCAAATAGCATCTTCCATTTTTTCCAGAATGTGCATCCGTCCCTCATGCCCCTGTTTCAGTGCTTGTTCCATTAGCTCAAATGATATCCCCTCTATCTTAAGGTCAAGTTGTATAGCTGTGATGCCGCTACGTGTACCTGCAACCTTAAAATCCATATCACCCAAGTGGTCCTCCATTCCCATGATATCACTAAGGATTGCATGGCGGCTTCCATCAGTAATGAGACCCATCGCAATTCCAGCCACATGGCTGCCAATAGGTGCTCCTGCGCTCATAAGAGCAAGGGATCCTGCACAAACTGAAGCCATGGATGAAGATCCGTTAGATTCCATAATTTCAGATACCAATCTTATAGTATAAGGAAAATCATCGTAATTCGGAAGAACCGGAGTGATAGCACGTTGAGCTAAATGTCCATGACCGATTTCACGACGGCTGGTAAATCCAATACGTCCGGTTTCACCTACACAATAAGGCGGAAAATTATAATGAAGATAAAAGTTCTTTTTATAATCCTCATCCATAGAATCAACAATTTGCTCATCTCGTTTAGAACCCAGTGTGGTTACCACCAAAGCCTGAGTTTCACCACGGGTAAAAAGTGCTGAGCCATGTGTTCTATTTAGGATATCCGCTTCAATTGAAATAGGCCGAATTTCTGTTGTCGATCGACCATCACTTCGCTTCCCATTTGCCAATATTTCCTCACGAAATCCAGATTTAAAACGGTCATCAATCAATGCTTTTATGACCTTCTCCTCTTCAGGAAACTTCTCCTCAAGTGATTCCAAAATCGAACTCACTAAATCATCTTTTGCAAGTGAGCGTTTCTTTTTATCCACAATTTGAATTATATCATCAATTTGCTTATCAAGAAGTTTCTCTACTTCTGTCTTCAGTGATACATTTTCTTCAGGTAGAACAATTTCATTTTTTACAACATCCATAGAATCTAAAAGTTCTTTCTGAAGCTCAATAATATCTGTGATACCTGAATGAGCAAATTTTATTGCTTTCAATATTATAGTCTCAGATGCCTCTTCTGCTTCTCCTTCTACCATAACTACTGTTTCCTGATTCCCCGAAACAATTAAATTTAAATTACATTCCAATTGTTCGGTGCGTGTTGGGTTTAGAATAAACTCTCCGTTAATTTGCCCAACACGGACAGTAGCTATAGGTCCATTCCAAGGAATTGATGAAAGTGATAATGCAGCAGAAGCACCAACTCCTGCCAATACATCTGCCATATTTTCACCATCACTCTGTAATACAGTAATCATGACTTGAGTTTCATTTTTAAATCCTTTTGGGAACAGTGGTCTTATAGGACGATCTGTTAAACGACTTGTTAAAACTTCATGCTCTGACGGTCGAGCTTCCCGTTTGAAAAATCCACCGGGAATTTTACCACCAGCATAATGTTTTTCCCTGTACTCAACTTGTAGTGGAAAAAAATCTATATCCTCACGAGGTTCTTTTGCAGAATTGACAGCAACGTGGATAATCGTTTCTTCTAAGGAAACAATGACAGAGCCATTACTCTGTCGGGCAATTCTACCCGTTTCTATCGTTAATTCTTTGCCACCAATATCTTTTGTTTTTTTTATCATTATTTTACCTATCCTCTAATCTTTATTTTTTTTAGTAGTTTTCTATAATTATCAGGATTAGTTTTTCTTAGATATTTCAAATGTTTTTTCCTTTTGGATACCAACTTAACTAATCCATGTCTTGAGTGATTATCTTTTTTATGTATTTTACAATGTTCCGTTAATTCCCGGATTCTATTCGTCAATAGTGCAATCTGCACTTGTGACGATCCAGTATCTTTATCATCTTTACCAATAGTACCGATGATCTCTTTTTTATTTTCAACAGTTAATGTCATATTTTCTCCTAAATATATTTATCCAACAAGCCAAGACAATATTTATTATCTAAGCCTAACTGAGATATTAAAGCACCCTTAGTTTTAAATTTAATTTCATCTCGAATCCGTTCTAAAAATTCTATCCGGATATTTTGTGAATATAAGTCAACATCATGGAAATCAAAGAAATGAACTTCCATAACATATTTACCTTCATCAAACGTAGGACGATAGCCTAAATTACACATTCCAAACAATTGTTTCCCAACAACTCTTCCTCTAGTCAAATATACCCCAGTTTTAGGCAAAAGCTGGTCAGAAGCCAGTGGAATAAAATTTGCAGTTGGGTAAGATAATGTATGTCCACGTCCTGACCCGGAAACTACACGTGCATCAAATCCGTATATCCATCCCAGTTCAAAATTTGCACGTCGGATATAACCATCTTTAATCTTTTCTCTTACTCTAGTGCTAGAGATTATTGAACCTTCGTCAGACACAGCCTCCACTAGAGTCAAATTAATATCTGATTTATCAATATATTCTTTTAAATATTCTGGACTTCCGGTCCTATTATATCCAAAATGATGATCATAACCAATCACCAATTCTTCTGGATGAAATTGTTTCTCAATGATACTTTCTAAAAACTCTGATGCAGATAATTTTGAAAATTCTGATGTAAATGGAATAATCAATGTTCCATCCACTCCTAAATTTTCAAGCATATTTAATTTATTGTCTAAACTCATAATGATAGGAACTTTTGTTTCTTCAATATTCAAAATATGACGAGGGTGCGGATTAAATGTGACAACGATTGAGGGGACCTGTTTTCCTTTTGCCACGTTGATTGTCCGGTTAACAATTTCCTGATGCCCCCGATGCAATCCATCAAAACTTCCTATGGTTAGTACTGATTTATGATAAGCTGAAATTTGATCTACACTAAAATATCTTTCCATTCTTTCTCTAAATCAGAAATTGATTTGGAACCGATCAAAGAAAAATCTCCGACGGATGTTCTAATCAATTCTTTTAAATAACCAACTGTATTGAGAGCTTTGGCAATTTCACTTCCCAAAACACGGATATATGTCCCCTTGGAGCATGTGACAGAAAAGCAAACAGATTTGGAGTCGAAATTTAATAGCTCCAATGAATATATATGAACTGTGACTGGTTTATGAACAATAACTTTCCCCTGTCGTGCAATTTTGTATGATCTGACACCATTTACTTTTTTCGCTGAATATGCGGGTGGTGTTTGAAGTAAATCTCCTTTAAAATTGGTAAATACATCTATAATTTTTTTCTTAGTTAATTGGGGAACACGTTTTATCTCAACAACAGTTCCTGTAACATCAAGTGTATCAGTTTCTTTACCTAATTGCAACACAGCTTTATATGTTTTATTTGAAGAAGTAACAGAGGTTAGCATTTTTGTATCTTTATCAGTACCTATGATTAGCACTCCTTCTGCAAATGGATCAAGAGTTCCCCCATGTCCTACCTTTCTCCCACCTGTCAATCGTTTCACCTTACGTACCACATCTGCAGATGTCCATCCTATAGGTTTATTTACATTAAGAATCATTTTGTTTGGGAATAACAATGGTTTGAATCATCTGATTAATTTTATCAGTGTAATTTAATGATTGATCATAAATAAATCTCAAATCCGGAATATTTTTTATCCTCATTTCAATTCCTAGATATTTTTTAAAACCTTTTGCAATGGTATTTATTTTATTTTCAATATTTTGTATTTCATCAGTTGGATTTAGCGCACTAAAATATATTATAGCGGACCGAAGATCAGGAGATACATCGATTCCTGTAAAAGTAACAAACCCTAAATGATTTAGGTCAATATGCTTGGCAGCAGTATCCGTAACAATTTCAAGGATTTGTTCTCCAACCCTGTCCGTTCTTTTATAGGGTCGCTGTGGTTTCAAATGAGTTCAAGTTTCCTCTTTATTTCATTTATTTCATACACTTCAATGATATCCCCTTCCTTATATTTTATAGATCCCGAAAGACCAATCCCACATTCTAATCCTTCCTTAACTTGTGTTACATCTTCCTGAAATCTTTTCAACGATGAAATATCACAATGATCAAATATTATTTTATCCTCTCTTATAAGACGGGCCTTATCACTACGTCTGATAATGCCTTCTGAAACTTTGGAACCAGCAATAAAACCTATTTTTGGAACTTTAAATTGTAACTGAACCAATGCTTTACCTGTAATGGCTTCTTTTAGCTCAGGTTCCAATAGCCCTTCCAAAGCCAATTTCACATCTTCAACCGCATCGTATATGATAGTGTAATTTCTAATTTCAATCCCAGAATGTTTTGCCTGAAGTTTTGCATTTGATGCGACCTGAACATTAAATCCTATGATAACTGCGTGAGATGTCTCAGCAAGTAATACATCAGATTCAGTGACCATCCCAACTGCCTGATGTATAACCTTGACCTGAACTTCTTCATTTTGGAGTTTCCCTAGTGTCTCAGACAAAGCTTCAATACTGCCATCTACGTCTCCCTTGATAATAAGTGGAAGTGATTTAATATTACCTTCGCGAATTAATGATGACATTTCATCTAAGGAATGTGTGGCATACTTTCGATGGTCAATTTCCCTACGAATACGCTGACGATCTGCCGAGATTCTTTTTAAATCCTTATCGCTTTTCACAATTGCGATGATATCAGAGACCTGCGGAACCTGATCAAAACCTAATATTTGTACGGCATCAGATGGACCTCCTTCCTTTATTCTCTGTCCTCTTTCATTCATTATCGCTCGAATCTTTCCAGAATAATTATTGCACAAAAAAGGATCTCCAACATGAAAAGTTCCTTTTTTTATTAGAACGGTAGCCATAGGTCCATGACCTTTATCTAATTTTGAATCAATAATAGTTCCGCGACCAAGCGCATCATAATTTGATTTTAGCTCCAGCATCTCTGACTCAAGTAGGATACTGTTCATAATATTTTCCATACCCTCACCTGTTTTTGCAGAGACCGAAATAGATTGTATCTTACCACCCCAATCTTCTACCAAAATATCATGTTCTGATAATTCACGTTTTACTTTTTCTATATCTGCACCCGGTTTGTCAATCTTATTAATCGCAACGATAATGGGAACATCCGCCGCTTTAGAATGACTGATTGCTTCTATAGTTTGAGGCATTACACTATCATCGGCTGCAACAACAAGAATTACAATATCTGTAACATGAGCTCCCCTTGCTCTCATTGCTGTAAAAGCTTCGTGCCCCGGAGTATCCAAAAAAGTAATATAGTTTCCACTTTCCAACTCTACTTTGTATGCACCTATGTGCTGAGTAATACCACCTGATTCTCCAGCAACAATATTTGTTTTCCTTATAAAATCCAAAATCGATGTTTTTCCATGGTCCACATGACCCATTATGGTAACGACTGGTGCCCGGGATTTTGCATTTGAGATATCCTCTTCTGTTTCATCTAATGAAAATATCTCCTCACCAACATCGGTTATTTTTTCAGCGATAAAACCAAAATCTTCTGCCAATAATTCTATTACATCCCATTCCAACCGCTGATTCATGGTTGCCAAGACACCCATACCAATACATTTTTGAATTACTTCACTCGGAGTAGATTGAAATATTTTTGCTAGCTCATCTACGCTGGAAAATTCAGGAATATCGATATTGTTCTGTATAACATCAACTGATTTTTCCTTATCACTATCCTTCTCCTTTTTATAAACTTTTTTGCGTGATTTCGTCTCCATCTTTGCTAAAGTTATTTTTACCATTTCCTTTACATTTTTTGGAGCTTCTTCTTTCTTTTTTATTTCACTTCGTTTATCAGGTCGTCTCCTTCCCGATAACCCGATTTCTGATTCAATATCCGCAATTTCAATCTTACGCATTTTTCTTTTTTTGCCTTTTGGGCTTGTGGATTCTGTTTTCTTTTGTTCCTTTTTCTTTTCAATCTCCTCAGCTTTTAGCTTTGCTTTTTTCTTATTTTCAGCTTCCTGCTTTTGTTTTTCTTCATCTAGTACTTTTTGCTTTTGTAATTCTTTATCCTCAATATTACGTTGCTCGCTTATAGATAAAAGATTTAGCTTTCTTTTTTCTTGCTGTTTCTGACGACTACGAGTGTCATGAATCTCCCTACGAACCTTTTCTTTCCGATAGCGATCAACCGTTTCTTTTTCTTTGGAAAATTCATTAAGGATCAATTGATAAACTTCCTGATTAATTGAATCCATAAGACCCACTTTTATATCTTTGGAGTTAAGAAATGTAATAATCCCTTTATGGGAAATATTTAATTCTTTTGCTATTTGGAAAATTCTCATATAATTATTTTAAATAAAATTTATTTGTTTAATTATGATATCTACTCTTCTGTTGATTCAATTATACTCTCCATATCTTCATTCTGAGAATCATTTGAATTATCTTCTGTTAAAAATGATTGTATATTGTTATATACTGTTTCAAGTAATTCCTTAGAAAGTCCATCAGGACCTGTAATTTTATCTTCATCGGCACCTAACACTCCCGAAATAGTGTTGAGTCCTATTCTTTCAAGGATTTCTACAATATCGAGTGAAAGGCCTGGCAAATCGCTTATTTGGGTGTTCTGTTCTTTTTGCTGTTTTTCATATTCAGTTTTTCCAAACGCATCAATTCGAAAATCTACAATTCTACTGGCTAAATTTATATTGATACCACCTTTACCTATTGCAGCATCTAAATCGTCATCATTAAAAATCGCAACACAATATTTTCGGTCATCATCTATATATAAATCTATGGGTTTTGCAGGAGCTAGTGCTCTTGAGATTAATATTTCTGAACGTTGACTAAATGGAATAATATCCACTTTTTCATTGTTTAATTCTCGTACTACAGCTTGGATTCTACTGCCACGCATTCCGACACAAGCACCTACTGCATCAACCCTTTTGTCATTGGAGTAAACAATGATTTTTGCTCTTTGTCCCGGATATCGTGCAACCGCACGAATTTCGACTAGGCCCTCTTCAATTTCTGGTACTTCCATCTCAAATAATTTATATAGGAAATGATTGTCACTCCTGGAAATAATAATCTCCGGACCTTTTGTTTTAATTTCTACTGATTGTATCACAGACCGAATAGTATCTCCTCGACGAAAATATTCAGAAGGTATTTGTTCAGATTTTGGAAGTTTTAACTCTGCGCGTTCAATATTAACAAAGATAGCATCACGTAAATTCTGATGGACTGTTCCAATAACAATCTCCCCGACACGTTTTTCGTAATCTTCATATATTCCTTGCCGCTCTACATCTTTTAACCTTTGGGAAAAGAAGTTTTTAGCATGAGTAATCATTCTTCGTCCAAATATTTTGGGATCAATTACTTCAACAAACAGATCGCCTATATTCAAGTCAGCTATATCTGGTTCCAGTTTATGTACATTATCAAGAGTAATTTCACTGATAGGGTTATCAATAACCTTTACAATAGTCTTTTCAGCATAAATTTCAATTTCACCCTTATCCACATTGACAATCACACTGCAATTCGAAGAATCACCATACTGTTTTTCAATAATGTACAAAAATAATTGTTCTATTATAGATCCCAATTCAGAGCGATCTACATTATTATTGCGTGCTAATTCAGAAAATATTTCAATTAATTCTCGGTTTATCAAAATGCCTCCATAATATATTAAAATGATACCTGTACATTTGCTCTACAAATTTCATCAAATGGATAAAAATAAGTTTTCTTATCATTAGCAGTCATATGAATACCATTTTCTTTCACTTCTTTGAGAATTCCCAGTATATTTTTATCCAATTCACCCTGAAGTGATATATTTAATTTCTTTCCAACATTTTTTTTAAACTGATAATCGTGTTCAAGAAGAGCAGTAATACCCGGAGTAGAAACCTCAATTTGTATTCCATTTGGGAACATAGACTGAATATGTTTAGAGTTTAGTATTCGTTTTGCTATTTTAGTAGTTTCATCAAGACACACGTGATGTTCCGCATCCACTATGAGTCGAACTAAATCCTGACGTGAACCTTGTTTTACACTAACGATAAATATCTTTTTCCCCAACAGTGGATCAATTATGTCTTCTAATTTTATTTTACACCTTTAGACAAGAAAAGTGGGCTTTATGCCCACTTTTCAACGGTGAAATTACTTCCCCCTTTTTATTTAATCAAGAGGTTTACTAAAGGATATTATTATCTTATATATAAATTAAGATTTCAATTTACCAGACAATTCTTCTGCTCTAGTTTTCAATGATGAAGAAATATCTTTCGTGTCTAAAATTGATACAATAATTGCTTCGGCATCTTTCTCACGTTTCTGAATCAAATAAAACTCTGCTAAATTTAATTTATGGGTCATCTCTTCAATCTCACTCATACTGTATTTTATTGCCTTTTTAAAATAGGTATGAGCTATTTTATAATTTTCGTCATTCAAAGAAAGATTTGCCAGCAATTGGAAGGCATTTGGAAGAAGAATATCCGCTTTTCCGAATTTTACAAATTGTTTAAGATATTTGGTTGAAGACACGAGATCTCCTGTGTTATATGCGATTAATCCTAACCAGTAGCGCGCTATTTTTCCATTATCGGTTCCATCAAAATCATCAGTAAGTGTTTCAAAATGCAATAGTGCATTATCTACATCACCTGTTTGCCAAGCAACAAGAGCTTTTGAAAAAATATAACTAGATTCCTCATTTTTATTGTGCACATGATTATTCCAAATATTAAATAATACGAATCCAATTACAATTCCTATACCAATTTTGGTTAATAGTTTTTGTTTATCCTGAATAAAACTATAAGTAGTTACCACTCTTTCTAATACAGGATCTTTTTTAATTTCTTTTCGTGTTATTTTTTTTCTTGGTTTTAACATATGTTTCCTTTTTTTATCTCATCGTTGACAAGGCTCAAACCTGCCGTTATTGTTTATATTGTTGAATATACAAAGCAGTGCGTATTGTTTTGTATATTTTCCCCCTTTAATAAAAACATGTAGTGACGCCATATAACGGCTGGAAATTTATTATTTAAATTACTCTTATGGAATAAATTAAAGTATCGACGAACTTTTTCACAAAAAGGTGGTAAAGATAGGGAAGTGATGGGAATTACAAATTTAGATAAATTTATTTATTTAGAATTTTTAGGTAATTTTGATTATACAAATAATATATAGGTAAGATACCTAACGAATTTATTATTAGAATTGCGATAAACCATTTTTTATCATTATTTCTTGCAGAAAACCACAATGCTTTATATTTCCAATAAAGTTCCCATATTCCAAGAATAATTATTATAAAATAGAACATTAAACTAGAACAGTATAGACAACACAAATACTAACAGATAATTGGCGTTTAATTGTGTATTTTTTCCCTTTCCACTACCTTACAAACCGGTGAGAGTAGTTAGAATATAAATTAAAATATCTGAATATCACAGTTTGAAATAGAATAGAATCTATTATTAATTTTCTTCATAGATATTTTCAGGCTAAATAAATGCACAGCTTATGTTAAGTTGGAAACCACTATGGCTTATATCACCATTATTTATATTAGTACTTAAGTATTGTACCCTTGACAGGAATCGAACCTGTATCTAATCCTTAGGAGGGACTTGTTCTATCCGTTGAACTACAAGGGCTTAAGATAAAATTATACAAACATTCTAACCATTTCAAATTAGGAAATATCTTATTCTTCTATTAATTTCCGAGACATTAATTTATAAATGGAAGTATTTGGGTCCTTTTCTTTAAAAAGGATTTCATATATAGCTTGGGAGATAGGCATTGAAATTCTATATTTTTTACTTAAACGATATACGGATTCTGCGGTATTTATTCCCTCTGCAATCATGGACATTTCTTTAAGTATTTCTGTTAATAACTTTCCCTTACCTATTTCTTCTCCAACATAACGATTTCGACTGTGTTTGCTGAAACAGGTTACCATTAAATCACCAATACCGCTCAATCCTGAAAACGTCTTTATAGAACCGCCCATTGCTACGCCTAGCCTAGATATTTCGGTCATTCCTCTTGTAATAAGTGCAGCCTTAGTATTATCACCATACCCAATTCCATCAGAGATACCAGCTGCAATGGCAATAACATTTTTTATTGATCCACCTAATTCAACACCTTTGATATCCGAATTAACATAGGTTCGAATTGTCTCATTTGAGAATAACTTTTGTACAGCAACTGCATCCTCAGTATTTGGTGAAGCTGAGACCAATGTTGTAGGATGCCCTAAAATAACCTCTTCAGCATGACTTGGACCAGACAATGTTACAATTTTTGTATAAGGACTCCCCATAACATCTTTAATTACTTCACTTACGGTCATTAAAGTATCAATTTCAATCCCTTTAGATACATTGACAAATGTATGATATTCCTTCCAAATATCCTTGTATGATTGTAACAATCCTCTTATAGAATGTGAGGGAAGTGCCAGAATAATCATATCAGTTCCGTGGATTGCTTCGTATATATCAGAAGTAAATACTACATTATCAGGAAAGGTCAACGATGGGACTAGATAATGGGTTCTGGTCTCTGTCAGTAATCTAACTATTTCTTGGTTTCTATGCCACATTGTAACAGTAATACCCTTTTTTGCTACAACGTATCCAAGAGCACCACCCCAGGAACCACAACCTAAGAATGAAATGTTACCCAATGTCAATCAATGTACATTGTTTCGATAATATCGGACCAATTTTCATTGATCTGTTTCCTCCGCATCTTGAGTGTCGGTGTTAATTCGCCATGATCAATT
Organism: Fidelibacterota bacterium; assembly: GCA_034408645.1. Lineage (GTDB taxonomy): Bacteria > Fidelibacterota > Marinisomatia > Marinisomatales > AB-629-J13 > AB-629-J13. Next base: position 11,840 of record DASCRE010000126.1, read on the forward strand.
GTAAAGTCACGAGGAAGTATCGAAAATTTCTTTATTTGTTCCGGATTGGAAAACTGTCTATTGAGCTCATTTACGTTAGATTGAATTTCAGATTTTATATCTTTATTTTCAGTAAAATCCGATAAGGAATATCCGTTTTCTTTTATTTGTTTCAATTGTTCAGTTGGATCTTTTGAAATCTCATGGGTTTCTATGCCCACTTTATCTCGTAGGATCGCGACAACATCGAGTGTAAACAATGCTGAACAATATCTTCGATTATCTCCTATAAGAAAACATTGAGATAAGATAGAAATTGATTTCATAGTTTCTTCTATTACAAGCGGAGCAATATTTTTCCCACCCGAACTGACATATATCTCTTTTTTTCGACCGATAATAGATAAAAATCCATCGGAGTCTATTGACCCAATATCACCTGTATATAACCAACCATCAATAATTGACTCGTTTGTGGCCTCTTCATTTTTGTAGTATCCTTTCATAACATACTGACCCTTTAAAAGAACTTCACCTTCTTCAGAGAGCTTTATTTCAGTTTCATGCAGTGCTTTGCCAACACTCCCTATCTTATTACTGCCATGGTAGTTCACAGTAGCAACCGCAGTATTTTCAGTCATACCATATCCTTCAAAAAGTGGTATATCCAGAAAATGAAAAAGTTTTAATATATCAGGATTAATAGGCGCAGCGCCTGATGCAGCATAACGAATATTTGTAAAACCAACAGCATCCTTCAATTTTTTCTTTAACAAAACAGATAGTATAGGAAGTTTGAGCCCAATCTTTAATATAGTTTTACTTTCAATAGCTGATTTTAAATTAGAATATATTTTTTCATAAATTCTAGGAACACCAATAAATATATGAGGCCTGACCTCTTTAGCAAAATCAATAATTAATAATGGGCTATCTACCACATACATATGAAGTGCGTTTTTTATCCAAACATGGTTATCAACAAGTTGACCAAACACGTGAGCTAGTGGCAACCAAGACACATAGCGATCACCCTGATTGATATCCAAAAAATTTTCTGTTTTGGACACCTCAAACTTCCAATTATTGTATGTAAGTTCCACACCTTTTGGATTACCAGTAGTTCCAGATGTATATATTAGAGAAGAAGTATCCTCTAACTTAATAGATTCATTTCGTTCCTTTACATTTGAATCATTTATAGCTGATCCTTTAGAAATAAAATTTTCCCAAGTGATAATTTTACTATGCTCTATTTTTTCCACTCCTCCCATCAGAACTACATATTCAATATTATCCAGTTTGTCGATAACAGAAAATAACCGATGGATTGGCATTTTATCGCGTTCACCATTATCATTTGGGTTGTTCCCGACAAAAAGAATTTTAGAATTAGAATTGCTAACAATCCATTCTACTTCTGATGAAGAAGATGTATGATATATACCCACAGCTACACTATTGATATATTGAGCCGCTGCGTAACATGCATACCATTCACGCCTGTTATAGCTGTATATACTTATTTTTTCATTAATGTCTATATTGTACGCAAGAAGTGATTTTGAGATATCTAAAACATATTGATAAAAATCATTCCAGGTATCTGTTATCCATTCTCCATTCCCATCTTTAACAGATAAAGCAGGTTCATTTCCAAATTTATCTATGTTTTGCAACAAATATTTCGGTGTAATCATATCTTCACCTCTTCGATAATTTAAGTAGTATGTTAAACAATAATATCATAATTACAGACGTGAGTTTCAATATTAATTTTACTTTTTAATTCTTCATTATTAATTTTAATAGAAATATTTGGAAATTTTATAAATAACATATTTCAATTCCTTCTATTAAAATTAATATTCAAACCTATTGATTGCATAATCATGTACTAGTAATTTTCATGCCCTCATTTCTTGATAAGATGCCGGGGTGGTGGAATTGGTAGACACGCCGGTCTCAAACACCGGTGGGAGTGATCCCGTGTCGGTTCGACTCCGACCCTCGGCACTTTTATCACTTATGTATATCCAAAATTAAATCAGTATTTCTACTTAAAATTCTTTTAACTTAAGGTAATACTTGAACTAAAATAAAAACCTTCTATTTTTTAAAAAACAAATACTTGCTTTGTATTGTATAATCTATTACTTTAGCCACTAATGGTACCTCCTAAGTATCATTGGTATGTGGAAGGGGTAGCTCTTCATTATGCATAATGCAATATGAAGACTGCCCCGAAATTTTATTAAACAATATTGAGTTTCACTCTTTTTTCTTCTCTTCTGCTTTCGCTTTTGCTTTCTCTGTTTGGATTATACTAAGTACCTCGATCTCTTTTAAACCAGTCTGGAGTGTTGACACACTCTGTTCGATATCTGAAAATCTTCTGTTAATTCTTCTTCTTTGACTATCAAAACTTTCTTCAATATCTCTAATATTTTGTTCAACAGAAATAAAATGTTTATCCACATTTCTGGATAATTCATTTAAATCATAAGCTACATCCTCAATAAGACTACCTAAAGAGTCCGATTTAGATAGGATTAATTCACGATTGGAAACAATATCCTTTTGAGCTTGTCGTACATGTTTTCCACGTCCGATAAACTGTAAATCTAAAGTTTTCAAATCCTTTCTGAATTCTTTATTCACCTGATCTATGTGGGTCTCGTGTTCTTTTTCCATTTGGGTCATTCGTTCAGTAATTTCAGTATATGTATACCAGATATAACTTCCCCCCACTAGAAATCCTACCACAATAAATAAAAATATTTTATCCTTTAAGTTCATTTATTCCTCATTTTATTAATCGTAATTGTTAAACCATCGTTAGTATTTAAGCGTTGTTCTTGCAAAGAATTTTGGTAAAATCCTATCTTATATAGGCGTTGGAAATTACAAAGCATAGGCGATGATTTTTCAAATAATTGTGACCGGTTACTTTAAAACTGTACCAATCCGTTGCAGTCTCTCAATAGTAAATAATTCTCCCCAAGCAAATGGATTCAGTAATGAACCTTTAACTCCTCTCCACCCTGATAAATCTATACTGAAATAACTAAACAAAGCTTCTCCTAAAATATAATCAGAAGGTATAAATCCCCAAAATCGTGAATCTAGACTGTCATCCCGATTATCTCCCATAGCCCAATAGTAATCCTGTTTTACTACATATTCTGTCAATTCTTTTATAGGGATACCATCAATATATAAAAACTGAAAATCAGATTCATTAATAGACCATGACCATGGATTTATATAATTCCCCCTCGGAAAATATTCAGAAAATATGGACTGGGTACCTTTTCTACGAAATACATCATTGGGATCGATTAATGTAAATGAAAATATCTTTTCACCTGATTTAAGAGATGCACGATGACCATCAGAAAGCATGATCGGTAACAGATAGCGCCAGTCCGTTGAGTCATTTATGTTAAATATATCTCCCTTTTGTGGTATCTTAACTGTTTTGAAAAAATCTTTATTGCCCTGATCAGGTAGAAATAATTCACGCTGGTTATATTCAGCTGGTAATTTTTGATGAATAAATTTTCCATTATCTGGTAAAAGATATTCTGTATCATTAACAAAAACTACTCTATCCTCAATTCTAATTTCATCCCCAGGAATAGCAATGCATCGTTTTACATATTTATAAATAGGGTCTCTAGGGTACTTAAATATAATGATATCACCTTGCTCAGGTTTTTTAAATCTAGGGAAACGTATGTGGGGGATATTAAATCCCTTGTCTGTATAGGGAATACCAATCCAATCTGGAGTGCGCATCCCATAATTAAAGCGACTACCAATAAGAAAGTCTCCAGTCATTATTGTATTTTCCATACTACCTGTGGGAACGATATACGCCTCAACTATGGTCACTTTCAATAGAAAAATAATAAGGACTAGTGTCGCTAAAGACCTTATTTCATTGAGAGTTTTGGAAAGTTTAGAGTTCATGTTTCAATTGTTTCCATAAAATTACAAATAATTTTAATCAAGTTTTAGACCTTTAATCCAATTGATTTTATGACTCCCTTTAAATAATTTAACTATGATAGTATCTAGACGAATAGCCCTTTTAGTGGGATTCTTTTGTAAATAGGAGTGTATCGCTTTAGTCAAACGAGATAACTCTTTACGTTTAATTTGATTTACAGGAACGCTATGAGATGTACCAACCGCAGTTTCAACTATAGAGAAAACCAATAAGTTCTTATTCTTTGAAATAATATCTATCTCACCACAGGTATGAGATTTATTATTCAAATTGATAATTTTATGATTTCTGTTCCATATATGCAATGCAGCTATTTTTTTTCCAACCCATCCAATTCTCTGTCTCTCACTGTACCATTTTATTGAAGGCAAGTTCCTTTTTACAGGTGCAAATGTTTTCCTATGAATAGGGGAAGCTTTCCATTCCTTCAAAGCCTCCATATGTATTTTTGTTCCATATCCTTTATGATTTAAAAATCCGTATTCTGGAAATATGTCACCGAGCTCAATAATGAGTCTATCTCTTGTAACTTTTGCAATAATAGAGGCAGCCTGAATTGATGGAACAAAGGCATCACCATTAACTATCCCTTCGTTAGGAATAATTTGATTAGGTAATGCATTCCCGTCAATTAATGCTTTATCTGGTTGTTGCTTGCATTGTCCCAATGCCCGTTGCATGGATGTAAATGTTGCACGCAAAATATTCGTTTTATCAATAACTTTTTCATCTGCTATTCCAATCCCTACATCTATTGCCTGATTCTTAATTTCATCAAAAAGTTTTTCACGCTTTTTAGGAGAAAGTAATTTCGAATCATTTAATCCTGGTAAATTATATTTTCCTGGAAGGATAACTGCGGATGAAATGACAGGTCCAGCTAATGCCCCCCTTCCCGCTTCGTCAACTCCTGCAATCAACTCCAATTAAACCTCCTTGTTTACGCCACGTCTATATAAATAGAACTATTCTCTAGAGTGAAATATTCCACTAATTTCCAACTTCAGATTACAAAACGGGTTAAAATTAAAATAAATATTTCAAATATAAAATATACCATCACACTAGAATGTAAGAATTAAAATAGAAAAAATCTATATATTGAGAAAATCACTTTGTAATCTGTTCAACGGACAGTTAAACTGTGTCACAGGTTTTAAGCAAATCAAACCAACTTAAGAAGGAAATACATATGATTAATTTCACCACAAAATTAGAGCATTTTACAGAAATTTTCAGTGGTTTGATATCCATGCCATTAACCATCATTTTGATAGGAACTGGCCTGTTTGTGACCATGGCACTAGGATTTATCCAATTACGCAGATTAAAACACAGTTTTGAGGTTGTATCTGGGAAATATGATAATCCGGAGGACGAGGGCGATGTAACTCATTTTCAGGCATTATCTGCTGCATTATCTGCAACAATAGGAATTGGTAATATTGCAGGTGTTGCCTTGGCAGTAAGACTTGGTGGCCCAGGTGCATTGTTCTGGATGTGGATCACTGCTTTACTTGGTATGGCATTGAAATATGCCGAATGTACCCTTTCCCATCGATATCGTGTGATCCATAAGGACGGTTCTGCATCTGGAGGCCCTATGTATTATATCGAAAAAGGTCTGGGACCCAAATGGAAACCCTTGGCAATATTTTTTGCCACTTGTGCTGTTATATGTTCTTTTTGTACTGGCAATATGAATCAAGCAAATACCATAGCTCAAACATTTGCAACCTATAACGTTCCGATCTGGCTTTCTGGTGGATTAATTGCTGCTCTTGTTGGATTGGTCATCATTGGTGGAATAAAGCGCATTGCAGCTGTTGCAAGTAAGTTAGTTCCGACTATGGCTGTTCTCTATGTTTTGGGCGCATTAATCATTCTTTTGACCCATCTTGAAAATATTATTCCCAGCTTCTTTAGTATTTTTAAAGAAGCATTTTCTCTTAAAGCCGGATGGGGTGGATTACTTACAGTTATTATGTGGGGTGTACGTAGGGGATTGTATTCCAATGAAGCTGGTCAGGGATCTGCACCTATTGCCCACGCAGCAGCGAAAACCAAGGAGTCCGCACGGGAAGGTGCAGTAGCTCTCATGGGACCATTCATTGATACGATAGTTGTTTGTACTATGACTGGACTTGCAATTTTATCAACAGGTGTACTTCAATCTACAGATCTCACAGGTGCACAATTAACCAGAGAAGCATTTAGAAACGGATTTGCTTTTGCCCCCGAAATTGGCAGTTTTATTGTAAATATTGCTGTTCTATTATTTGCGTATACAACTATGGTGGCGTGGAGTTATTATGGAGATCGTTCCATTGAATATCTTGTAGGACCACGAGCCATTAAACCATACCGCTGGGCATATGTGTTTTTTAATTTTATGGGTGCAATCTTACCCATTACGTTTGTTTGGAATTTTGGTGATATTGCGTTAAGTCTCATGACTATCCCAAACCTCATTGGGGTTATTTTTCTGACAGGGACCTTAAAGAAAATAACAAACGAATATTTTTCTAGGGAACATATCCCGTATCGCACCTAATTATTTAGATACTCATAGCATTTTAGATGTAGCAATAAGTGCTTCACAAGGTGCTTCAGATATTATTTTATCGGCATCAAAAGAATCAAAAGATTTTGTCCATAAAGGTCGAACAGATCTGGTGACAAAAACAGATAAAGATTCTGAAGAATTTATCCGTAGTAAAATTAGAGAGGTTTTTCCTAAACACGGGATTTTGGCGGAGGAATCGGGTTGTTCTTTATCTGAATCAGAATACCAATGGATTATTGATCCTCTTGATGGCACAACAAATTTTATACATGATTATCCTTCTTTTGGTGTTTCAATAGCTATTATGAAGAATGGAGAACCTATAGTTGCGTGTGTGGTCGAATTGCCAGCAAGAAATATATATACTGCTATCAAAGGGCAAGGTGCATTCTGCAATAATAAAGCCATATCTGTGTCAAGCGTTGATGACCTTGAAAAGTCACTTTATGTGACAGGATTTGGTTATGAACATGGTGAACTATGGGAACAAAATATGATCCTTTTTAAACGATTCACAGATATTGGTCAAGGTGTGAGAAGACTTGGAGCGGCTGCTGTGGATTTATGCCATGTTGCATCAGGCAAAGTAGATGGTTTTTGGGAATTTGATCTTCATCCCTGGGATACGGCTGCCGGAATTTTAATAGTCACTGAGTCGGGTGGGACAATCTCAAAAATGAATGGCGATCAATTTACGATATATGATAAGCAAATCATTGCTTCAAACGGATTGGTTCATAATAAAATTATTAATGAGATAAAAATTCACTCAGTTTATAATTTTGACAACTTTTAATATGTTATTTCCCAATCCCAATTTTAACTCATCTCCTTTTTCTATCGGACCTACTCCACCAGGAGTTCCTGTGAAAATAACATCACCTGCCATTAATGGAATTCTATGTGATAAAAACTCAATAAGTTCTCCTACAGAGTGAATCATATTACTCATTTCTCCCTTTTGAACTCTAACTTGGTTCTTCTCTAACCAAAAAACACTGTTCCACTTTGAATCATTCCAATGGATGAAGTCAGTCAAAATCGCAGAATATCTGAAGTTTTTTGATAAGAACCATGGCAATTTTTTTGATTTTAATTCTTCCTGCATTTTTCTGTCTGTGAGATCCAATCCTAATCCATACCCATCAACATAGTTCATTGCATTTTTTACTTTTATTTTATATCCACTAGATCGAATTAACACAACTACTTCTAATTCATGTTGAATATTTATATTTTCTGGAGTTATAATTTCACTTGAGTTAGTCAAAGCAGATATAGATTTTTGAAAAAATATAGGTTCAGTCGGAATAATATTATTCAACTCTTCAGCATGAGAAATATAATTTCTCCCCACGCAGTAAATATTCCGAACTTCGATTAAATTTTTGTCAGTATTTCTTACTGTAGGTAATTTATTTTTCATGGATATTCTTAAGTTCTACTGTAGAAATATCAATCATATCGTTAAAAGTCAATCTTCCGGTATTTGTTACTCTACCAATGGTAGTACACGGAACACCTATATTCATACAAATCCTTTCAAATTCCATTATATCCTCTTCTCTAAGAGAGATTAAAATCAACCCATGAGTTTCTCCGAATAAAAGTTCTTCAGGTTTTAGCTTTCGGGACAGATGGATTCGAGCTCCCATTTCATCTGGAGAAGTAATCAGATTAGAGGAAATGGCAGCAGACAGACCACCCTTACCTACATTTGTCGCAGTTTGAATTAACCGACTTTCAATCCCCAACTTAATAACTTCTCCCAATTTATTTTCCATATCTAAATCAATCTTAACAGGATATTCTCCTACATTTTTTGGGAAACATTTTTGAAATACTGACCCCACAAGTTCCCCTTTATGACTTCCTAAAATTGAAATAAAATGATCTACACATTGAAACCCAGGAGATAAACAAACATCTTTATCAGGTATATTGCCAATAACTGCTATATCCTGTGAAAGCATTTTTGAATCAAGGTTAATCTTTTTTGATAAAACATTTAGTTCAAAATGTTTTATGGCTATATCTTGACTCTTATTAAGAGAAACAGAATTTGAAAGAAAATCAGAATTTGTGGAAATAGTATTTTGAATTATAACTCCAATGACATTCGCTCCTGCGCATCTGACTGATCTGACTGCATTTGAAATTGCAATTTCCCCAGCTGACCCAGGATCGATGGTTGAAAAGTGATTATATTCAGAGAAAGCAATTGTAAGGAATCCATTGATATTTAGATCTTCCCAAAATACAGTTTTACCGGCGTT
>DASCRE010000127.1:0-5247 GCA_034408645.1 Fidelibacterota bacterium
TTGATCGTCCGCTATTACCAGTCTCCCCTATTAATTCTCCCCTGACAACCGATTGACCCTTATTGACATTTATTTTTGATAAATGCAAAAATTTTGTCTCATACCCATATCCATGATTAATAATGATATACTTTCCAAATCCACCCCGATATCCTGTACGTTTTACGGTTCCATCTGCCGGTGATTGGATTGGCGCACCTCGGAAGACAGAAAAATCCTGCCCATGATGAAACCTTCGGATTCCATCTATAGGATCTTTTCGGTATCCATACCCGGAATTCAGGTATCCTTCATTAACAGGTTTTATTGAAGGGATATAACTTAATATTTCCTTATTCTCCAAAATCTTTTGTTGAATATCATAAAAACTATTTAACTCCAACTGAACTTTTCTTGAAAGCGCATCAATGTTTATTTCTAGGTTTGAAACATCAGGATCGATTTCTTTTCCGGGAAGAGAAATATTAAAATTTTCACTTAATCTGACTCCACCAATACCCACTTCCCGGATGTCATCATCAATAATCGGCAAACCAGATAATCGTCTTAATTCTGTATCTTGTTTTTCCAATTCTGTAATTTTATTATTTAATATCCCCAACTGCAAATTTAGATCTGTCAGTGTAGTGGATACGTGGGAGTAGTTTGAACGAATTTGATTAATTTTGAATCGATAAATATATCCAGTGAGCGTATCTGCAGTTAGGAAAAGCAGTGTCCCTAAGAGACATACACCTGCACATATTATTGTTGAAAGTCTTCCATAAGAAATATGCCATTGGCGAACTTTATCCTTCCCTTCTGTTTGGAGAATCAATGATCTGGTCTGTTTTTTCATCAAATTATATTATGATATATCGGACAAGTTTACTAGGAGTTAAGTTTGAATACAATTGAATATTGAACTGAGATATTTGGTAATCAAATTATTGATTTTCAGTTCTATTATTTTATTAGACCTCTAACGAAGAACATAATTATTCATTAGATAAGTGTTCATCCTTTATGTCCGATGCAGGAGAATTCTCAACCTTTTCCTCCACAACATCGTCAACAGTTTCAATATCTGAATCATCTAATTTATATTCATCTTTTACCTGCTCTATATCTTTCTTGTTACCCTCAATAAGCGTTTGAATCTGGTCTACTTTTTGGACCAAATCAAAAAATTCAGAATTCCCTGTAAAATTCACCATATTATCCCTCTTGGCATGGTCACACACAAATCTTCCCAATTTTTCATATAATTTTGCTAAGTCCCGTTCATGCTGGTGGACCTCTAATTTTATCTTGCTGATGCGGGTTACTTCTTCAGTTTTTGCAACAGCAATTTTTCCAACTTCCTCTGCTTTCTCAACAGCAACAGTTGTCCACTCTTTTACAGTTTCTTTTAGGTCGTCAAACAGCCTTGACATAATGATTATTTTTATATGTGTTTAAGTTATTATGCATTTCTCTCATTCTTTACTTTGGTACAATACTCATATTTAGTAATGAATATGTTGTAAAAATACGACTTCTTCCAACTCTTTTAATGTGTCAAATGCTTCGGCAGTAACTTTATTATCAATTCGAATTGCACCCAAGGCAAATCCATCTTTTTTCCTGCTCAATAAGTATGCACTGATATTCACACCACACTCACCTAAAATTGTTCCCACTTTTCCCACAACTCCTGGTACATCTTTATTTTTTATAAACAAAATTGTACCCTTAGGCTCTATATCCAAGTCATAACCTAAAAAATGAGTAAAGGCAATACGGTTGGCATCGAAAACTGTCCCATGGATCGTTGTCGATTCACTGCCCTTGGATATCGTTGTCCGGATTAAGTTGGCATATCCGCCACAATCAGACGATTCTGCCTTTTCAACAGTAATACCAAGCTCTTTGGCTACTGCTTCTGCGTTGATAAAATTTAATCGTTCACTGACTCTTTCCGATAAAAACCCTTTTAAAAATGACAAGGTCAAAGAGTTGATATCGCTAATGGCACCAGCACATTCAACTTTGATAGATGATACCGCTCCCTCAATAAAATATTCATGTGTGGCTCCAAGCTTTTCCGATAAATCGAGGAATGGAGATAGCTCAGTTAGATTACCATAATCAGATATTGGGACATTTAAACCTCCGGTTAATATATTATGGGTCAGGTAATCTCTTATCGACTCACAAACTGAAATAGAGACACCTTCTTTTGCTTCCTTCGTTGACGCACCCAAATGTGGAGTAAGAATTACATGCTTTGTTTTCGTTAAAGGATGATTAGATGTTAAGGGTTCATTAGAATACACGTCCAATGCAGCACCACCAATAATCTCCTCATTTAAAGCGGTGACCAGATCAATTTCATTAACTATACCACCTCTTGCGACATTAATTATTGCTGCCGTTGTTTTCATCATCTTTAACCGTCTTAGATCAAAGAGATTACGAGTTTTATCATTGATAGGTAAATGGAGCGATATAAAATCTGATTCCTGTGTTAGGGTATCCAAATCAACAAGATTAACCTCATCTTTTTTGAACATGTCTTGAGTACAATATGGATCATAACCAATAATATTCATCTGAAAAGATTTACATCGTTGTATAACTTCACGACCAATCTTTCCGATTCCAACAACTCCTAAGGTTTTTCCTTTCAACTCAATACCCACAAGAGAATGACGATTCCACTCACCATTTATTAATCCTAAATGACCCTGTGGGATATTCCGTGCTAAAGCTAACATCATCCCGATAGTATGTTCGGCAGCAGATATTGTGTTTACTTCCGGTGTATTAACAACGACAACTCCCTTCCGTGTTGCAGCGGGAATGTCAATATTATCAACTCCTACACCTGCCCGACCAATTATTTGAAGATTTTCTGCCAGATTCAGCAATCCCTCCGTTACTTTTGTTCCGCTCCTGACAACCCATCCATAGGCATCAGAAACATGGAGTTTTAACTCATCTTCTGTCCATTTCGGGATATAATCAACACTTAGGCCAGCTTTTTTTAATAGGTCAATACCAGTTGGAGAGACAGGATCGGATATTAACACTTTCATAATTTTTTATCCGCTAACATATTTAAGGCGGAACCTGCTTTGAACCAATTAATTTGAGTATCATTATAGCTATGATTACATAATATCTGGTCCTCAGAACCATCCGAGTGCTTTACGGAAATGGTGATAGGTTTTCCAGGGGAAAATTGATCTGAATCAATCAAATCAAATTGATCTTTTTCCTGAATTAAGTCGTAATCTGATTTGTGTGTAAATGTAAGAGCAAGCATTCCCTGTTTCTTTAAATTTGTTTCATGAATACGTGCGAATGATTTTACTAAGATCACTCTCACCCCTAGATGTCTTGGCTCCATAGCGGCATGCTCTCTGGAAGAACCTTCACCATAATTTTCATCTCCTACCACAAGGGTATCAATGCCAGATTGTTGATAGTGACGCTGGACTTCCGGAACCGGAGCATATTCACTGGTAAACGGATTGAGAACAGAGTTAGATTTGTTATTAAATGCATTGACAGCACCAATAAAACAATTATTTGAGATATGATCTAAATGTCCCCGGTATCTCAACCAAGGCCCTGCCATCGAAATATGATCGGTTGTACATTTGCCTTTGGCCTTAATCAATAATTTCAAATCAGTTAGATTTTTTCCGTTCCACGGAGTGAAGGGGGTCAATAATTGTAATCTTTCCGAATTAGGATTGATATTAATTATGTGTTCCTTTCCATCATCAGGAGGAGGTTGATATCCATTGTCCTTAACCGAAAATCCATGAGGAGGAGAATCTACTCCGTTTGGCTCATCTAAATAGACTTCTTCACCATCTTCATTCACTAGTGGGTCTGTCAAGGGATTAAAACCCATATCACCTGCGATAGCCATTGCTGTGACAATTTCTGGTGAAGCAACAAATCCATGTGTATTTGGATTACCATCATTTCTTTTTGCAAAGTTCCGATTGAAAGAGGTAAGGATAGCATTCTTCTCTTTTTTGTCAGCACCATCACGTTTCCACTGTCCAATACATGGTCCACAGGCATTTGATAAGATCATCCCGCCTATTTTTTGAAATGTGTCTAAATATCCATCTCGTTCAACAGTAAATCTAATCTGTTCAGAACCTGGAGTGACTGTGAATTGTGATTTTACAGATAATTTTTTATCTATAGCCTGTTGTGCAATGGAAGCTGCCCTTGTAATATCTTCATATGAAGAATTTGTACAGGAGCCAATCAAACCCACACTGACAGTTTTTGGCCATTCATTCTCAATAACAGCTTCTTTAAATTCTGAAATGGGGGTAGCCCTGTCAGGAGTAAAAGGACCATTAATATGAGGCTCTAATTCAGATAAATTAACAGTTATGACCCTGTCAAAATATTTTTCTGGTTGTTCGTAACATTCCAAATCGCCTTTGAGATCAGCGGAAATGGGTTCAGCAATGTCTACAAGCTCTGACCTTCCCGTTCCTTGTAAATATTCCTTCATCTTATCATCATATCCAAATACAGAAGTAGTTGCTCCAATCTCCGCTCCCATATTACAAATCGTTCCTTTACCAGTACACGATATTGAATCTGCTCCCTCACCAAAATACTCTACTATGGCTCCTGTTCCACCCTTCACAGTTAACATACCCGCTAATTTCAGAATGACATCCTTAGCAGATGCCCATCCACTTAGCTCCCCTATTAGTTTCACACCAATCAACTTAGGAAACCGCAATTCCCACGGCATCCCAGCCATCACATCTACTGCGTCAGCACCTCCCACACCGATAGCGATCATTCCCAGTCCACCAGCATTCACCGTGTGGGAATCAGTGCCTACCATCATACCACCAGGAAAGGCATAATTTTCCAAAATAACCTGATGTATAATTCCTGCACCAGGTTTCCAAAATCCGAGACCATATTTAGTTGCTGCAGATTCTAAAAAATCATATACCTCACCATTTACAGTTTGAGCCGTAGATAAATCATTTTTCGCTCCATTTTGTGCTTGTATTAAATGATCACAGTGAACTGTAGATGGTACCGCAACCTTTTCCTTACCTGCCATCATAAACTGTAACAGTGCCATCTGTGCTGTGGCATCCTGTAAACCAACCCTGTCGGGAGAGAAAAATACATAATCTTTCCCTCTTCCAAATTCTGTAAGAGTCGTACTTTCCGATACATGGGAGTATAAAATTTTTTCTGTCAAAGTTAGTGGCCTTTTAAGAA
>DASCRE010000128.1:0-2661 GCA_034408645.1 Fidelibacterota bacterium
CATCATCGGATCCCAACATTCAGAAAATGCCCATGTTGTAGTAAGCAGCATCACAAAAACCATTTGCAAAGATTTATAAAATGATTTGTTTATCACTCAAACACCTCGACCGCTCCATCAAATCCATGAAACTCCATATCTTCATAATTGGTATTTCTAAGTTTCGAGCTCTCTTCATCTACAATTATCTGACTCCATGTAGCTTGACTCTTTGCATGGAATCTGATTTTTGCCACTGCAGTTGTTCCATTTTGTATATTAACTAGGTCTTGGATACTGTATCCATTTAATAAGCCTGAAATAATGGTAATATCTCCATTTTCCCAATACATCGTTTCAAATAAATCTGTATTCTCAGGCATTATCTCTTCTGTAGTGATATCACTCACTTCCAATTCATCCTGATTATAATCCAGTTTCAGTTCCATAAGCATGAGATCATGGCACTCTTCAACATAGACAAATAAATCAAAATCGGACTCGGGTGTTATTTCCTGGTACATGGGATATATACGGACGGCACATCCTTCTATGGCATCAATCTCAAAATCTGTTGACTTATACGGTTCCTGTTCTTCTTTATTATCAAACCGGCTTTTCACATAGAATGTATAATGTCCTTCATCCAGATTAGTCAGCGTCACACTTGTATCAGATGTCCATTCGGACCAGTCAAAGTAAGGAGATGGGTAAGTATAATCCTCCGTTTCCAGCATATAACGAAATTCAAAGGCATATTTATTGCCTTCCCAATCAATATCAACATCGGAACCATTAACATTATGATTCCAATTAATTATTTCAGGAATTTGATCTTCTTCGGAGGCTTCAAAGGGATTATCAGAATCAACTTCAAGCTCTTCACATGATATAAAAAAAAGAGCCAGGAATGAATAGATAATCCTGTAGGACATTTTGTATCTATTAAGAATAATTATCTAAAATTTTATACGGGCTTCTACCTGACCGTAACGATTAACACCCCATGAGAATCTACTATGATGAGAATAGTCCGATGTTTTGGCCTTCTTCACATCACGAATATTCCATATCCAAACTACACCTGCCAGTGCACCTGAACTTATCATCATAACTTTTCGACTATTCATTCTGCTTAGATGTCCTTCAGCCTCATCTTTCCAATAATTATAACAATCAGAAAGCCCAAAATCATTGCAATTTTGCGGAAGGCCATCTAAACCTTCCATATTAGATAGGGCGTCTTTATAATATCGTTTTTTATCTGCATAATCGGCAGTTGTTCCACTTAAAAGTGCCAGCGAGATCACTTCTAAGGATGTAAACATAAATCCTTTACCTGCCCTTCCTGAATAGTAATGCCCCATTCCAGGAAATACCCAGGAGAGGGTGGAGGCTGTTTTCATTCTGGGTGTTTTATTAGGTTTTATAACCGGGGCAGGGGTTTGTGGAAGTGTTTGACCTTGTATCTGCATTTGCAGGAGTTTTTTTATTTCAGCAAGCTCAGCATCAACAGCAGCCAGTTTATCATTATTTGCACCGCCATCTGATTCAATGCCTGCCACATTATTTTCTAGAGTTTCACTAATAAATACAAACTCTCCCACATCTGAACCCATACGTCCTTTCTGAGGAATATGCTGACCATCTGTATCAATATTAACTCCAGTTTTTATAAAAGTACCCAGCTCTTCACCAGATATAATTCCATCACTATTAGCATCAGCCAGCTCATTCTCTAAACCATGAAGAAGATTCTTAGTAAAAGCACTATGTCCCCATTCAGCTTTTTCCATTACTTTTTCATCCTTACCACCCGCAGTAATCACTTGCCTGCCTTTTTCTTTTGTCATTTTCCGAAGATATTCAGGCGTTTGTTCTTGTCCAAGACCCCGGGTAGCCAGCGTCAAGCCACCATAACAGGCATCTACCAGGTACAGTATATGCTTTGCTTCAGACATCTTTGCAAGTTCCTCCATCGTACTCATAGAAATACTAGTTAAGAAAATATTGTCTTTAGAGGCATCACCATCAACTGGTATGAGATATCCCATATCTCCACCATTAGGAAGAGGGTATGTTGCTCCATGGCCTGCATAAAAAACAACTATTCTATCTTTTTCTCCTGCCTGTAAGAGAATCTTCTGAAAACCATTCATTATATTGTCCCTAGTGGCCTCTTCATCAGTAATCAGCAGAACATTTTCTTCCTTAAAGCCATATTTTTCTTGAAGAATATTACTCACATCAACAGCATCATCTACAGCATAACTAAGAGGCTCAACATACTGGTAGTCTTCTATACCAATAATCAGAGCCCAACTTTCAGAATAAATATCTTTGATAAATTGAAATTTCTCATTCACACTCTCCTTATCACTTTCAACAGCCATTAAAGCAGAGATGAGAACAAACATGAAGCTGAATATTATACTATAGTTTTTCATCGCATACCTCATTATTATAGAAGTAACTGATTAGTATGCCTTTAAGGAGAACCTTGGAGACAATACAATCTAATATAATTTACTCCTAAATAATGAAAATATAAAAGGGGTTTCTAGAGGGGCAGTGGAAGAGAATATTAATAGTTTTAATAGTAAAACAGGCTATTCCCTTCTTACCAGTATTGCAGAGGCGTACCGAAAGTCAAATACATGGTGGCGTTATTATTGTCTGTCA
>DASCRE010000129.1:0-5415 GCA_034408645.1 Fidelibacterota bacterium
AATCACCATGGTCGATTTTATATAACACCCTGGAGTTTCCCCAAACCTTATCAGGGGCGATAATATTTGTTTTATACTTATCTGTAGCTGAGGAAAAACGAGTCATGCCGGAATTATTGTAATTGAAATTCCACTTATCAGCATAAAATGAGACAAGTCTCGCAGAAGCATAATTGAAATCTGCTACAATATCAGCGTCAGTAATTGTCGTAAAATGTTTCTGCGGCTGAGAAAGTACATCCTGACTCAGGATAATAATAAATATTGCAAAAAAACGAAGTATTGATAAAAAATTAGTCTGTAACATCTCTATCATGTAAAGCATTAAAGAACCTCCAAGCTTTTTAATTTAAATAAATACTTTTCTCTATATAAGGGTACACAGTAGGAGACACAGTACAGGAGTAACTTAACAGAGGCGTTTCATTTTAGTAATACCATCTTCCTTGTCTTAACAAACTGATTTGCCCAAAACTGGTATAAGTAAACACCCGCACCTACAGGGTCACCATAATCATTAGTGGCATCCCGCTTGATTGAATGGTAGCCCGCGTTATTTTTTAAAAGCGAATTTCCCAAAGGCAATTGAAAAGACGGCAAATATGATCACTGTTGACCATCCAAGAGAATTAATTTCTCCTGACAATTGATTCTGAATACTGATTAAAAAACTGATACCAAATCCAATACTATAGGCTTTTGCTACATTTGTTTTTGCATCAGAATCCTGTGAATTACTCATCATCCATGATAATATAGCGTACCCAATATTAGCCCCACCAAACCATCTGGCAATCATTACAGATCCATCAATTATTTCCTGCGATAAACCGTATGGTGCCAATGTAGCTTCAGGTGCAAGGACGAATCCAAGTCCAAACAGACCGGAAACAAAAACATTTATTTTGAATAATGTATTAAGATTCATTTTATTCTCCTTTATTTATGCCAGAGGCGTTTCATTTTACTCTTTTGAACTTACGTTTAGGATGATTCTCTATAGATTTTCCACCTTGATTTATATCTATAAATTGAGATTGAAATGTATTTTTTTATTTAAAATTCTTAATTCGTTAGTGTAGGTTGTATGAGTACCATTAATTGTTAACTCTTCTTGTTATTTAAGCGAATAATTTTATTGAACCATGCATGTAGAAACTATTATTCATTATCAATCAGTTACAGAATTGGGTGTTGTGTTGATAATAGTTATTCAAATTTCAGATGTCCAAAAAATTCAGGCAGGTGGAATTTTGGTACAGGATGATCAACTAGAGCCCATGTAAGCCAGTGCGGATGTGAGGTTTTGTCGGCACACTTATAAAAATTGCCTCTCCAGTTAACTCCTGGTTTTGGTACATCGACTTCCATATATTTTGACAGAATAGAGATTGGAATGCTGTATTCAAGCGTCCAGACCTCAGGTTCTGTAGATTCTTGTTCTACATCCTTTATTAACGAATGAGAGATTTTTACTTTTTCGTAATCATCAGCACTTACCAAGCCTTTTGTGCCGTCGTTATTAAGGTGATATTGAAATAGAAAAACACCCTTACAGTTAGCTTCGAAATTGAAATATCCTCTTTCCACATCAGGTCCAGGTGAGAAAAAAAACTCCACGCAACTGTCCTCCCATACTTTTCCATTTGTCTTTTTTGCAACAGCTTTTATATATCTATCCTTGACACTGAAAATAACATATATGTTATCCTTATCATATCGCAACTTCACCTTTGTTTCGGGAAAGTGAGTTGGCTTATCACCCATAAAATTACTTAAGCTAAGTGACCTGGTTTCATTCCATATTTTTTTGTCCCATTCGGAATTAATATCAGGAGAATCAATCGACTGTTTTATGAGATATGAGTACTCTATATCATCTGTATCAAGCTCTATTTTATCCTTATTTAATGTTTCGTATTGCATGCAAAAAAGGAACATCAATAATGTGATTGGAAAATTGGAAATTATATCAATTCTTATCATTCCGATTTATAATTCTTTATAGCCCTCTTATTTCTGTAGCTCGGAGCAAAATTTTATATATCTGTTTTGTCTTTCAGATCCGTTGATGGAGGAAGCTCCAGTCTTCCATGCTATCATTGCCTCCTCATTATCTCCCATGACGAGCAGTGTTTTGCCTTTCCAGAACCAAGCCATCGCCTCTTCTGTTCGGTGCGATTGCCCTACCCCGAGGTTTTCTGGAAAAGTGAGAGCCTTCTCAAATGCTTCAAGGGCAGAACCATAATCACCTTGCTCATATAGTAAAATACCTTTTTTTACATTAGCCATGTTAAAAATATTCCAGGTTATGCTTGAACCTTCCCAGTTAACAAAATAAGGGACCAAACTTAAAAGATCTATACATTCATCATATCTCTTGTCATCAAGATAATACTGTGCAAGATCAATAATCACATCTGATCTTTTGACCCCCTTATATTTCATATTTTCAAGAAGAAGAATCGCTTCTTTTCTCTTGTTGTTATCAACCAATACTTTTGCCAGATCACGGTACAGCGTCTGGTCAAGTGGCCTGGCATTTATGGCACTGCGGTAGCTTGATTCTGATTTTTTATGATCATTATTTACTACCCAGTAATAAAGCCCCAGGTTTCGCCATGGAATGCTCATTGATGGATCAGATACAGTAGCCATTTTCCAATACTTTTCTGCTTCAAACAGGCGGCCAAAATTTGCATAAAGATTTCCCAGCTGGTATGATGCCACGGCATCCTCTGGATTCACTCTAAGTGCATAAAGGAGGGTTTCTTCCATTTCCGGTCTGGATACAAGATTAAAATCCTGATAATTAGCTGATGCTTTTTTAAGATACCCTGCGGCTTTGTTGTGATCACCAATGAGGTAATTGAGATATCCAAGTTGGTACTGGATAAGATGATTTTGATCAGCGGCTGATGAAGACTCAACACAGCCTGATTCCAGAATTTGGATTGCCTCTTTTACCAACCCGAGACGCGAGAAAACTAAACTTGTTTCCAGTATTTGAAAATCATCTTCTCCAAGAAAATCCCTGATCTCAGCTATACTATTATTTCCTCCCTCTGATATTGCTAATAAAAATCTGGTAGTTAATTCTGTTGGGTACTCCTCAATTCGTTTTGAAGCCAATGCGAGTGCTTTTTCTTTTTTGCCACCTACATAAGCCGCAAGTAGGTAATGATGATAAATAAGAGGGTCATTGGGATCAGATAAGTGCGCCTTTTGAAAATATTTTTCAGCTTCCTCATATTTATTTTCAAGCATATAACTTCTTCCAACCAGATCGTAACCTCTTGCAACTGTTCCTGAGCACCTCGATGCTTTGAAACCACAAGCCTGGGCGGCATCAGTATTTTTTTCTTTTAAATGGCACAGTCCAAGAAAGTACCATGCCAAACCGTCATCATTAGGGATCTGCTTCAGGGCTTTTACCAACTGTGACGCTGCAACCTTATACTTGCCTGATTCAAAATCAAGTATAGCCAGGTTACGGAGTGAGGCTAAATGGAGCGAGTCTGATCTGAGTGCTGCATTGTAATATTTTCTGGCCTTTATCCGATCGAGGGCCCTATCAAATTTTTCGGCTTTGAGAAAGTTCTCTTCAACACTCAAGGTGGCATCCTCCCTATCCACATAAGAGGCAGGTTGTATCGGGTCCACCGGAGGCAAAGGAAGAGGTGTCTGAAAAGTTGCCAAAACATCACCTTCATTCGTCTCAAGTAGCACGGTTACCGTATCAAATGAAGATTTGTTCATATCCACTCTAACTGATGATGAAGGGGAGAGATCTATCACTTTTCTTTGGATCTCCTTTTCACCGGCCATCAGGATGCATTTTGCTCCCTTGATTATTTCTGTTGAAATCAGGCTGATGCTAATATTGCTTTTGATGTGATTGGTTTGTATGGCAACCTTTTCGGTGGCAAACTCAAAACCTGTGTTTAGGCCATGTATGGGATACCAGTACTCTTTCCATGAAATAGAAGCACCGGGTGATAACAAACCATAATCAGACTGGGTTTGTAAGGGGCCACTTTGTACTTCAATGTATTCAGGATCTTTATCCCCCAAATTCTTCATACTGACACGACCATACTCTCCCTGCCCCCAGGTCCAAGCTTTTTTGCCAAGGTGTTCATTATGATTAGCCACTTGTACAATTCCTCTGTCAAGATCTACATCATATGCACCAAAAAAATCGTACGCACAACCAACAGCGAATATTGATGCAGCTTCTATATAATTTTTAGTCCAGGAGAGATCAATTCCTTCATTGATTGGCCAATCAAAATATTTTATTCCAAAATGATCAGTTCCCCTACTCATGGGATATATGAAGCGTGTTCCCTTTAGTTGAGGAAAAGCCGTGCAATTCCAGAAATAATATGGGCTCATTGCATCAGTTGGATTGTAAATGCGGATATCTTCATCAAGCAAAGCCTTCCCCGGGTGAAGGGTAACACGCACCGTCCAATTTGTCCTAAGACTTTTTTCTAAGTTGCTGATTTCAATATATGCAGAGCCGTCTTCATTTTCGGCATAAAATACATCAACCGGTGATAGGATTGTCACCGTATGTACCTGTGGTCCTGCGTTCCATTCTATCCCACCGCTGATAAAACCACCTCTCATTGCAATCATGCTTGGTTTTATTACTTCATTTTTATGAAAAGCTTCCTGATTGGAAGTCTTGTCGAATACCGAGTGTAGCCTGCCTCCTAATTCAGGTAAACAGGTTATTTTTAAATATTCATTTTCAAGGAAGATGGCTTTGTAAGTGACTTTCTCCAGCTTTCTGGAAAGATGATCCTGCATATTATATGGATAGGTTATAGATGCTTTCACAGTAGTTGCACCTTTAGCACCTGCTTCCATAGCCCAGAATTTTGGATTGACATCATCTTCCCAACCATAGGTAGGGATAGTAATTGTCCCTTCCCAAGTTTTTACCTGACTATACAGAGCCTGAACTCTTATTAATAACAATATCATCAGGAACGGGACTTTACACAATGATCTAATAAATGAAGGATTACTTTTCATAATAAGATTTTATCGGTAAATCATTATTGGAATCTTAGATGTTTAAAATTTACTCTTTATATATTTCCGGATCAATGTATCTTGTCTCAATTTATAACATATGGTAAATGAGTTGCCCTAATTTTTATTATTTTTCTTTTATTACAACATTCAATCCTTACTTATTTAAATTAAATAAGGTGGGTGTCTCTTTTACAAACAAAATAGCCTCCGTAAGGAGGCTATTTGAGCCAGAGGCGTTTCATTATTCTTCCTTTATTTCTTTCAACAACATTGGGTTATAAAAATTAGCCGTAATCAAAAGTCTAATGCTTTTTTATTCTAATCGTTTTTAGCAATATTTCCATTTACCATCACAAAATCTATGGA
>DASCRE010000130.1:0-3161 GCA_034408645.1 Fidelibacterota bacterium
AGAACGAATTCTCCACGAGTAGGTGGTCCCCCACAGAAGTCCCTCATCAATAATAGTAACTAAAGTGGAATCAATTAGATTAGCTGTGAGATTTTCAAAATCGCTTGATTCACTTTCCGCTACCTGAATCTGATATGAGACAGCATTTGATAGTTGGTCCCACTCAAACAATACATGTACTGTGTTTAAACTGTCATTATCAACAGGCGAAATCAACTGACCAACAATAAAACAAGGAAATAAACAAAATATTTTGATTGATTTCAAGTACACAGACCTTCAACCTGGAGAGTTAATTATTTCATCAAAATCAGTTTCTGGCTGGATGAATAAGTACCAGCTTCCATAACTAGAAAGTACACCCCGCTGGAGACAAACTGTGCGTCCCAGTTTTGAACGTGAGTGCCCGGTTCAAACGTCTTATTCACTAACTTATCCATTAATTTACCTTTCAAATCATAGACAGAGAGATTTACTTCTGTCATTTCCGGTACAGTAAACCGAATCCGGGTCAAAGGATTGAACGGGTTAGGATAGGCAGGGCCTAATGAAAATGATTGAGGTGTGATAGAAGTTGTGATTTTCTTCAAAACAATGTATCCTGATTCAATGTTCAACTCTATTTCCTGAGTGTTGGAGCAATTATATTCTTTCCCGCTTTCATCAACAAGTTGCCACTCCTCACCATCTTTTATATTACAGTCAAACTTTAAGGGTCTCCCATCACCCGCTACCTCAATCAAACAATCATTCAACATACAAAATTTAGTGTCGTCTGAAAAACGAATGTCCGTAGCACCAGTCGGCGGTTTTGGAGGCAAACTATATAGCACTGGATCTATATCAGAAATATTTTCACCAAAATAGAGCTCCATGCCATTCACTCTCAAAGTGTTAGCATCAGGGCAAACAGTAGAACGTCTCACAAAACCAGAGCGGTTTTGGGAAGAAATGGTTATGGATCCATCCTCTAATGATCTGATCCAATATCCTTTCCCCGGTTCAAGAACAGATGAATTTACATAGGTTCCATCAAATCCATACAATGACCCGGAAACCAAAATTTCCATTGGGTCAACAATTCCAGTATTTACATTGACAATGTCAGAAACTCCTGATATAATGTTCCACCCTTCTGAAATATTTAACTCCAACTCATCTAAAGCTGACCCGGTAATATCGGTTGATCCTTCGGATGGGAACCGAAGCCAGTAGCCATCTCCTAGTTCCATCTCATCGGTCTGAGTATATTCATCATCATATCCAAAACAAGACTCAGGTACACTCTCAGGAAAAACACTATAATAATGAGAGTCCGATACACCAACTGGTAGCCCAACTAAATTCCAATCACTAATATGAGTGATATTTAAAGTAATATCTCCCTCGGGATCTACCACACTGAGGTTCAATGGAACAGAGATATCCGGTAAAGCATTATTCAATAATTTCAAAGCAGTTGAATATTCTCCCGGCTCGAGAATATCAGTATCAATTTGGATGATAACATCTTCTGATTCCCCTGATAAAAGCTGTCCTTCATCTGCTCCTTCACCAAATGTTAACCAGGTCGGATTTTCTCCTGTAAAATATTCGAGGGTCAAAAAGTCATGGACATAATCCGTTAAAAAGTTCACCAGTAAACCATCCGTCCCCTCCTGGTTTTGAATACCTATAGTTGCAGTGGGAGATCCATCAATGTTTCGGTAGTTTATCCTGATTTTCCCGGTGGGATACAATACAATTTGGAAATCGAAGTATGCTTCCATATCACCTGAATACCATCTAGCGACATCATTGTACCAGATCACTGCACGATCATTATCGATATTAACAAATACCCTGCCGGAACAATATTCGTTGCAATTTACATTAACAGGGTTCAGGTCATCCCATAGCGCAAGCACAGCTGGCGCAGGGGCATCCGGTGATGGAACAGAAATATTATCAAACTCACTGTTATCAGAGCCAAAACCTATCCAGCCATTTGGATTTACAATAAAGTGGGAATAATTATAACCGTAAAATGGGAACTCAAAATGAAGTTGAATAGGTAAGGGAGCATCGTCATTTGTAATAAATTGAACTTCCTCAGTGTTGAAATGCATTTGAATATCAATCCACTCGTAGGATATATCAGTTTCTATATCTGAGTCACTCCATTCGTATCCGAACTCATCAGGGCCACCACCTGGATTTTCAAATGGAGAGATACCTATTGCTTCAACCTGATAGAAGAGTGTAGAGCCCTCGTTGCCATTATTTGTAAGAGTTAAAATCTCGGATAATGTTTCTCCCTGAGTAGTTTGAATATTAAAATTATCTGGGGAAAACATCAGACCCGGATCGGGATTTATACACTCGTCAAAATCTACTAGAACCAGGCCCGCCTCCATATCTGATACATAGGAATGACAGCTCTCTGCAAATGGATAGACACCCCAGTTTCCTTCATACAATCCTTCTTCACCGGGATAGGTGTCATAATATCCAGCTAATTCGGGATTAAATGGATCTGAAATATCCAAGATCTGAAGACCGAAAACATAATAACTAATATAAAGATAATCACCCCGAACAAACACGTTGTGAGCAGATTTGTTTTCTCCTCCCTCTGGCATCCACTCTGAGACCATGTTAATATTATCAAGATCTCTGATGTCCCAGATCTTTATATGTCCCCCGGATGTCTCATCCCCAGAAATAAGAAAATCGCCGTCCTCCGTCAGCCAGCACGCGTGGGCAGACCCTGGATAGGTCCAACTGGTTAAGGTGAAGGGGTTCTCCTTATCAGAAATATCGATAATGTACATGGTGCTGGAATAGATCCCGCATCCATAGGCATAGTTGTCCCTTACATATACGTCATGAAGATATTCCCCTGACCAGCCACCCACCCTTACAGGTACAGCGGGATCTGTCAGATCAAGTATCTCCATGTCAGTTCCCTCATCGGCACCAACTACATATAAATAACCGTCCGCCTGAAATAAATTATGTGCGCGGGAAACACCGTCCCACTCATACACCAGCTCTGGGTTTTCGGGATCAGTAATGTCTGCTACCTGGATGCCCATTTCAGCTTCAGTGCTAATGTACATGTGATTATTCCAAAATTTTATATCCCTCCAGGTAGACTCATCTCCTGTGATAAATCCAAC
>DASCRE010000131.1:0-2103 GCA_034408645.1 Fidelibacterota bacterium
GTTGTGCTTTTTTGAAGGGTGACAATTTGGTTGTCTATAATATACAACACTGCATTTTGGAATATCTGCAGGACCACGGCCACCACCAAGCCAAACGCCGTTGTTAGCAGGGCAACTGAAATACCGCCGGCTACAACCGCAGGAGAAATATCGTTTGCCATCTTTATATCATTAAAGGCCTGTATCATTCCCCAAACCGTTCCCAAAAATCCCAACATGGGGGCCGTTGCAATGCAGAGTGAAATCCAAGTCATATTTTTTTCCATGGATGCCATCTCAATACTTCCAGAATGATCCAAAGCATGTTCGGCCTCATCCGCACCAAGCTTTGCTCGATCTAGGGCAGATAAACATAAATTTGCAACGGGGCCTACGGCGCCTTCGCACTGCGTTTTTGCGGAATCTATGCCGGATTGTTTAACTGTTTCAGCAACTTCATAAGCAAAATCTTCATTGCTTGATAAGCCTTTAAATAGATGGTATAGGCGCTCAATTACGAACACAAAACCAATAATGAAAATAAATAAAATGGGCCACATGAACCCGCCACCATCAATAAATAATTGAACCATTATTCTTATCCTTTTTAATTACGAATTAATTGAAATTCTAATGTAGAAATTAGTCTATAAAATTAGGGGTATTATTCCATTTGATAAAGAAAATTTTCTTATTTATTCTGAGACGGGATCTTGATAATATAGTGCGCCAATCAATTCTTTAGCCTCGTCAAAGTGAAGTAATGCTTTCTGTGCTTGTTTATCTGTGTCTAACAATTTTTTGTATAAAAATTCTTTTCCCCAAATGCTGCTGGCCACATTGGCTAATATTCTGTTTTCAATATATGCCCAATTTTCTTCTAATTCTTCTGCTTCAAAATCTATTTCTTGATTTTTTAACCATAAAAAAAATTTTTCTCGTTGTTTGTTTTTCAATTGATAAGAGGTTGTGAAATCTTCAAATTTTTTATGTTTTCCCTCAATCTCGTTCTTTAATTCTCCAGCAAACTGAAAGGTTGGTCTGTCGGGGTGAAATAAAATTTCTCGAGTACTTTCATTAAAGTCTAAATCCAATTCAGAAAAAATATCTGGTGTTATTCCTCCGCCACCATAAACATGTCTTCCTTTTTTGGTGGTAAAAATAGGTTTCTCTGCTAGCGTAGAATCTGTGGCTTCTCGACTCTCTTGTCCCAGGTCAGTGTAGTAGTCTCCAATATCTTCATAGGGTCGCTGGATTAACCTCCCTGATGGCGTGTAATATCGAGCAATAGTAATACGTGCTGCTGAGCCATCCCTAAGAGGATATTGCCGTTGTACCAGCCCCTTGCCAAAGCTGGTTTCACCTACTACTAGCCCCCTGTCTAGGTCTTGAAATGCACCAGATACTATTTCACTAGCGCTGGCAGACCCTCTATTTATAAGAACCACAACCGGATAGTCTTTATCAAGGCTGCTTTTTCGGGCACGATATACTTCTGTTGATCCGGAAATTTTACCTTTCGTAAATAAAATAGTGTCTCGTGAAGAAACAAACATATCCACAATGCTGATAGCCTGATCCATCATTCCCCCTCCATTGTTTCTAAGATCCAGTAAAAGCTGCTTCATGCCCATATTTTCTAGCTTCGAAAGGGATTCATCAATTTCTTTTGCCGTGGCCCTAGCAAACCGACCCACTTTAATATATCCTGTTTCATCATCCACCATGAATGATGCCATCACGCTCACAATGGGAATTTTATCTCTTATCAGGGTTACATCAAAATCTTCATCCATTCCGGGGCGGGAAATGGTAACGTCAACGGGTGTTCCTTTTGGGCCGCGCAATTTTTCCATCACATCTTTTTGGGTGATTTTGTATGCCGATTTATCATTAATGCGCACTATTTTGTCGCCAGTCTGAAGCCCCGCTCTGTCTGAGGGGGTTCCCGGGATGGGAGAAATAACGGTAATATATCCCTCCAGAATATTAAATTCAATACCAATACCTTCAAAGGCTCCATCAAATTGTTCATTAATTAGTTCAAATTGATCAGACGAAATATAGCTGGAATGGGGGTCTAGTTTGTCTAACAGGCCAATAATGGCGCCCTCTAGAATATCG
>DASCRE010000132.1:0-2352 GCA_034408645.1 Fidelibacterota bacterium
CAGCTAGCTCAACAATGATTCGACTGCTACCCTGTTTTTGGATAGTTGGTTCTGAAACACCAAATTGATCTACACGGTTTCTCAGGATTTCTAATACACGATTAATAGCATCATCTGACTCATCTTTTAACCGATCAACAATATCATCTACGTTTGCACCATATTCATGATAATACCGGGGAAGTCTCAAATTATGTTTTGTTACGGCATCCTTGAATAGAACAAAAAAATCTGCATCAGGTGCATTGACTTGTTCTGATAATTCCTCTACAGCGTTTTCAAAAGGATGGTCAATGTTCAGAGCCAGATTAGTTATCAGTGCCGGAAGATCAACTTCTAGGACGATGTACATTCCTCCCTTTAAATCCAGGCCCTGACGGATAATCTTATTTTCCAAGATTTCCATTGTTCCCTCTTCCCGCATGGTTTCCTTTTTTTCTTCAGAAAGAGTTTGGAACCGAATAGAGGGCCAAATAGAATACAGTGCCCACGTGAAAATAAGTCCGATAATAATATACCGAGGTGTCTGTGGTTTGTTCATTTAATGTATGCTAAATATTATTTTATGATATAAAAAAAGCCAGCAAATATAAGTTGGCAGATTTTATACAGGCAAAACTTTATTAATTTTTTTTATATTACTTTTAATTTCTGTCCCACACTTAAAAAGGTTTCTACAGCTTTATCTAAATGATGTTTTTCCATAGCAGAAGAAATTTGCACCCTGATTCTTGCTTCATTTTTTGGTACTACGGGATAGAAAAAACCAATAACATAAATCCCTTTTTTCAGTAATTCCTCTGCCATTCTCTGCGCCAGTTTTGCATCGTAAAGCATAACTGGTACAATGGGATGGCTTCCTTCTTTTATGTCAAAACCCGCTTCTATCATTTTATTACGAAAATAAATGGTGTTTTCCTCTAGTTTATCCCGAAGTACAGTTGTTGAAGAAAGCATATCAAATACCTTGATTCCTGCGGCAACAATTGCCGGAGCCAGCGTGTTGGAAAAAAGGTAAGGTCGTGATCGCTGCCGGAGCAGATCAATAATTTCCTGCCGCCCTGTGGTAAACCCTCCTGAGGCACCACCCAAAGCCTTTCCAAGTGTTGAAGTTAGGATATCAATTTTATTCAAGACATTGTGGTGTTCACCGGATCCTCTTCCAGTACTTCCAACAAAGCCTGTTGCATGGGAATCATCCACCATGACCATTGCGTTATATTTTTCAGCCAAATAGGTGATTTTATCCAGTTTGGCAATAAATCCGTCCATGGAAAACACACCATCTGTAGCTATCAAACGAAAACGAGTGTCTTGTGTCTCTTTCAGAATTTTTTCTAACTCCTCCATATCACTGTTAGCAAATCGGTAGCGCTGAGCTTTGCACAAGCGAATCCCATCGATGATAGATGCATGATTCAAGGCATCACTTATGATGGCATCTTCTGGCCCCAACAGTGTTTCAAATAAACCCCCATTTGCGTCAAAACAAGATGTATACAGAATGGTATCGTTTGTCCCAAAAAATGTTGATATTTTGGTTTCCAATTTTAAATGTAGGTCTTGAGTTCCGCATATAAATCGGACAGATGATAATCCAAATCCATGTTCATCCAATGCTTTTTTTGCTGCTGCTATAATATCGGGATGATTGGATAATCCTAAATAATTGTTGGCGCAAAAATTGAGAGCTTCACCTCCTTCCTTTGTTCGAATAGTAACACCTTGAGGAGTGGTAATGGTACGTTCCCTTTTATACAATCCATCCTCATCAATATCTCTCAATGTCTGTTTGTAATGTGTTTCTGAGTTGTTCATTGTTTTACCATTCTAATATAACTTTCCCGCAGTTACCGGATTTAATTACAGAGAACGCTGTTTCGAAATCGTCTGCAGGAAACTTATGGGTAATAATTGGTGATACATCCAGTCCTCCTCGTATGAGTTGGGTCATCTTATACCATGTTTCAAACATTTCTCTTCCGTAAATCCCCTTTAAATGGAGGCCTTTGAAAATAATTTTATCCCAAGATACAGTTGTTTCATTTGGAAGAATCCCTAATAAAGCAATTTTTCCACCATGGTACATGTGATTGATCAATTCCTGTAAAGCTTCGGATTTACCAGACATTTCTAAACCGATATCAAATCCGTTAGCAATTCTTAATTTTTTATAATAATCGGAAATATTTTCATTTTGAATATTAATGACCGTATCTGCGCCCATTTTTTTCGCAAGATCCAATCTATAATTGTTGATATCCGTAACCACAACATTTCTTGCTCCAACCTTTTTACAAATAGCTGCTGCCATACAACCAATGGGCCCTGCTCCTGTGATTAAAGCATCCT
>DASCRE010000133.1:0-22173 GCA_034408645.1 Fidelibacterota bacterium
CAACTCTTCACCCAAAAAATCATAAAGAAATAAAAGCTAAATTAAAATCGACAAAACGACAAAGGGAAAAAATAATAAAAGAAGTTATTACTCCAATTCAAAATGAATTGACAGATTTTGACTTGAATGCAGGAATTTTTGGAAGGCCCAAATCTATTTTTTCAATATATGGAAAAATGATAAAAAGAAATAAGACTTTTGAAGAAATATATGATTTGTATGCAATCCGTGTTTTGGTGGATAAACTTGAACAATGTTATCTAGTTCTTGGGGCAATTCATCAGTTGTATTCGCCTGTACAAGAAAGATTTAAAGATTTTATTGCCACCCCTAAATCCAATGGTTATCAGTCAATACATACTACTGTTATTGGTCCCAACGGAAACATGATTGAAATCCAAATTCGAACACAAAAAATGGATAGGACAGCGGAGATTGGTGTTGCTGCCCATTGGAGGTATAAAGAGGGGGAGAATAAATCAACTGCATTAGGCCGTAACGTTAAATGGCTGAGAGAATTAATTGATATCCTTCAAAGTGAAACAGCAGACCCAAATGAATTTATGCACTTGTTAAAAATTGATCTATTTGATGATGAAATATTCGTGTTTACACCTAAGGGTGATTTAGTGCAATTACCAAATAATGCCACGGTCATAGATTTTGCATTTCATATTCATACACAGGTTGGGCTGCACTGTTTAGGGTCAAAAATAAATCACAAAGTGGTTCCTCTTAATACAGTATTGAAAAATGGTGACAGAATAGAAATCTTGACATCTTCGACTCAAAAACCTAGCTATAGCTGGTTAAAATTTGTGGTCACATCAAAAGCCCGTACACAGGTTAACCGATATTTAAAATCAATTAGAAGGAACGAATGTATTAAAATTGGGAAAGAGATATTACAAAAGTTCCTGAGAAGAAATAAGTCAAGTTCTTTATTCAAAAAAGTACAAAATGCTCACTCTGATTTTGGGTATCAAGCCAAAGATGATTTATTGGAAGCTATCGGAAATGGTAAACTAACAGTTAAGCAGATTATTAGAAAAATGGTTCCCAAAAGTAATTTGGAGATTTCTAACGAAGAATTTGAATCAAACCAGAAATTTATTGAAGATGCTCGTTCAAAGACAGGAGGCATTAAATTACAGGGCATAACGGATTTGATGGTTCATTTTGGAAAATGTTGCAATCCGATTCCTGGCGATGAAATGGTGGGTTTTATCACACGAGGAAGGGGGGTCACCGTACATCAATCTTTCTGTAAGAGTCTTCCTTTATTACAGGAAGACTCGGATAGGCTCGTTCCGGTTGAATGGAATGTGAGTCGAAAGGATTATTTTAATGTACGATTGAAAGTGACTGGATTAGATAAAAAAGGGACATTAAAAGATTTAACTGAATGCATCTCGGGTTTGAATATTAATATTACCAGTCTGGACCTAAAAGTCGTCCATGGATTAGCTACAATAATGCTGATTATCCAAGTTCGGAACCTACGTCAATTGGATAGAGTGATAAAAAAAACATCCCTTATAAAAGGGATAGATTCTATAGAGAGAGTAGTTAGATAATAATTTTATATTGATGAGTGGAAGGATTCTTAGTATAGATTATGGTACTAGTCGAGTCGGATTTGCTATATCAGATCCATTATATATTATAGCGACTCCTCTAAAAACAATAAAAAATAAGTCAATTCAAGATCTTTTGAAACACATTGAGTTTATTGTAAGGGAATACGATATAAAGGCTATTGTTGTAGGGCTACCATTGGGTCTTAATGGAAAAGAGACAAAACAAACGAAAACAGTAAAATTGTTTTCAGAAACATTAGAAAAAAATAATTATAAAGTAATATTTGAAGATGAGAGGTTAACTACTGTTCTTGCAAAAAAAGAGATTATAAAACAAAAAATAAGTACAGGAAAGAATAAATCCCTTATCGACCAAGTTTCAGCCGCTTTTATTTTGCAAAGCTATCTTGATAAGAAAAAAACTTTTCTCGCCGATTAAAAATTATCTGGTATATTGAACACCTTTATTCGCAAAAAAATATTCCTCTCACTTTTGAGCGGACTATTCATTGGTTTATCTTATCCGCCCTTTCCATTAGGTTTTTTTGCTTGGTTTGGATTTATCCCTTTATTTTTATCCTTAGAAGGTTGCAATTATAAAGAATCTTTGAAATATGGGTATTTATCAGGAATTACTGCACATTTTATCGTTCTATATTGGATTGGATTTAACAGTGGAGCTGGATTTCTACCTGTTTTCCTTTCACTCATAGGTGCAGTTTTTTATTTATCTCTTTTCTGGGGATTGTTTGCGATTACTGTACAATATTTCTTACGAGAAAAAACTAAATTTCTTTGGTTTGCACCGTTGATTTGGATAACCATAGAATGGTTCAGAAGCCTGGGACCACTTGCTTTTCCGTGGATGGATCTAGCCCTTACTCAATCCCGTTTCATTTATTTTATCCAAATAATGGATGTAACTGGTTCGTCTGGAGTCTCACTTTGGATTTTGATTTTGAATGTTCTTTTATATTTTTCAATAACCGTTCGTAAGGGTAAGAGGATTTATTCTATAGCTGCTATCGGATTGCTCTCCGTTTTATGGCTGCACGGATTGCAGAAAATCAACTCTGTAGAAAATGATTCTGTCGGAAAATCTATTGTTGTGGCAATAACTCAACCTAATGTGGACCCAAATGAAAAATGGGAAAAAGATAATCGAAAACAAACTTTTGATCTTATGCATCAGCTTTTAGATGAAGCGATAGAATATGGTCCTGATATGATCTTATGGCCTGAAACTGCCTTGCCCAGTTATTTGAGATTATCTAGTAAGGACCGTAATCCACTTCAGGAAAAAGTAAATATATATGAAATACCTTTGTTGTCCGGAACGATAGACAGAGAATATACTGAGGATATTACACCTGTTTATTTCAATGGATCTATATTTATTCAAGCAAAAAAACCTACTGAAATATATCATAAAGTAAAATTAGTACCTTTTGCTGAATATGTCCCTTTATCTGGATATTTTCCATCATTAAATGAACTAAATTTTGGTCAGGGGAACTTTACAGCAGGAAAAGAATTTACTTTATTTCAGTTTGATAATATTTCATTTTCAAATCTGATTTGTTATGAATCAAGTTTACCAGATATTGTACGAAAATTTGTATTGAATGGATCAGAGTTTATAACTATACAAGCAAATGACGGATGGTTGGGCAAAACATCGGGACCTTATCAACACTTTGAAATTGCAAAAATGAGAGCTATAGAAAACAGAAGATCGATAGTGAGAAGTGCCAATACAGGAATCTCAGGGATTATTTCACCATCAGGAAAAATTATTAAAAAAATACCATTGGGAGAAAGGTCTGTATCTAAAGGAATTATTTCCTTATCCGATAGGATAACATTTTATACAAAATATGGAAATATTTTGGGAAAATGGATTTCTCTGATATTTATTTTAAGTGCAGGATTAACATTATGGATAAAAAGATTATAGTTTTTATTTTTATACTAATTTTAATTACACCTATAACGGCTATAAAAGCGCAGACAGCCAATTCGGAAGGGCATTCTCATTATGTGTGGAGATCTCTGATGATTCCCGGATGGGGTGAATATTCTTTAAATGAACAGAAAAGAGGGAATCTATTTATCTTTACAGAATCTCTTCTTTGGATTGGAATGGGAGGAAGTTTTTTAGGATCAAATTTGGAAAAAAATACATATGAAGCAATCGCTATGGAGCACGGAGGAATTACATCAGGTGACAAACCACGGCAGTTTTGGATTGATATTGGAAATTACGATAGTCGAGAGGACTTTATAGCTGAACATCTGCGTTGGAGAGACTTTGATGCAATTGAAGCTTATGAAGATTCGGAATGGGATTGGAACTGGACTTCAAAATCAGATAAAAAGTATTTCGAATCAAAACGAGTCCGAAGTGACCGATTATTGCTTATGGGAAAATTCTTTATTGGTGGTATTGTACTAAATCATATTATTTCCGGAATTGATGCCTTATATCTCAGTCGGAAAAATTCAGAAACTGGTATTCAGCTCTCAATCTTTCCAATTCATTCATTACCTGATGAAAGAATTTATTTGAATCTCTCTGTTTTATTTTGATCAGATAGAAAAGGTAATCTATCATGCCTCGCTTTAAAATAGCCATACAGTATGACGGGACACAGTATTGTGGGTGGCAAACACAGAAAAATGGTCTTGCAATTCAACCGGTATTGGAAAAAATCCTTGGTAGTTTTAGTGGTAAAAATTCCATTAAAATTACTGGTGCAGGGCGTACAGATTCTGGTGTTCATGCCTTGGGACAGGTTGCTCATTTTGATTTAAAAACAGGTCTGGACACCTGTACGTTAAAAAGGGCTATAAATGCCAAATGTCCAGAAGATATTAATATTGTTTCCTGCAATGTTGTTTCCCCTGATTTCCATGCTCGCTTTTCTGCTGTTCGAAGAACATATAGATATCAGTGTTATACGGGTACAAATCCTCTCTATAAAAATCAGAGCTGGTTTTTACCTAGGCTGAATATTGATACGTTGAATTCAATATCAAAGAATTTACTGGGGACACATGACTTTTTATCTTTTTCTAAGTGGAACAAAAAAATGAAGAATACAAAGTGTGACATTTTTCAATCTGTGTGGACAAAAGAAAATAATATGGTAATTTTCACTGTTAAAGGAGACCGTTATTTACATCATATGGTAAGATATTTAACAGGAACGATGGTCGCAGTTGCCCAAAATAAATATTCTAAAAAATATTTTATTCAATTATTGTCGGACCCTCAGAAAAATGTCTCTCTACATAAGGCACCTGCTCAAGGGCTTTTTTTGGAAAAAGTAGAATATGTGCAATAAAATCTTCATTGCATTATTCTTGATTGGAAATATTCTCATATGTCAGGAGGACATATATTCTTCCAGACACAATGCTATCACAATGGCCATTCAAAATATCTCTCCCTCTGTTGCTAGTGTGAATGTGATTCAGGTAAAGGAAATTGCTCGTAGGTCTCCTTTTTCTGATCCTTTCTTTGAATTCTTTTTCCCATATGAACTGCATCGGCAAAAAGTAAAAAGTTCAGGATCTGGTGTGGTGATAAGTCCTGATGGTTATGTGCTTACCAACTATCATGTCATTGAAAACGCACATGAAATTATCATTACTCTTCCTGGTGGAGAAGAATATAAATCAGAAATTATTGGAAAAGACCGATTTACAGATTTGGCTTTGCTTAAAATGGAGGGTACCAATTTTCCATATGCTACTTTGGGTAATTCTGATGAATTAATAATAGGTGAATGGGTTGTAGCTCTAGGAAATCCGTATGGACTTTTTGACGTTAGTGATCAGCCAACAGCAACAGCAGGGATTATCAGCGCTTTAAATATGGATTTTGGCCAACAGGAATCGGGACAAATATTCCAAGATATGATTCAGACGGATGCAGCAATAAACCCAGGAAATAGCGGTGGTCCTCTTGTAAATGGATTAGGTGAGATTGTAGGGATTAACACTTTTATTTATACTGGTTCAAATTATTCTCAAGGATCTATTGGTATCAGTTTTGCGATACCCATCAATCGGGCGAAATACATTGCAGAAGAATTAAAAAACAAAGGAAAAATTGACAGAAATTATTCTACAGGACTTCAGGTGCAATCATTGAACAAACGGGTTATTCGTTATTTGAATTTACCTTTTGCTACAGGTGTTATTGTTGTTGAAGTGGAAAAGGGAAGCTCTGGATATAAAGCTGGAATTGATATTGAGGATATTATATTGGCAGTAAATGGGGTTCAAATTTCTAGTGCACAGGATATAAAAAATATCATCCTAGATCAGGATATTCGACCTGGAGATAGGATAACTCTTAAAACTTATAGAGCTGGAGAAATAAAACTGATTAAATTAAAATTGGAAAAAATAAATAACTCTCATTTTTATTGATGATTACCAAAGAAGGATATCCATATATAATTGTTTTATTGATTTTGGCTGTTGTGATTCGTATCATTGGGCACGTTTCAGAATCGTCTATATTAGTAGATTGTGCTGTAATTCCGGGTTTATTGTTATTGTTCTGTTTAAATTTTTTTAGAGACCCAAAAAGGAAAATCCCAAAGGGAAAAGGAATCTTTGTTTCGCCTGCTGATGGAAAAATAGTACAAATTAAATCCATTGAAGACCCTGATATTGGAAAAGCAAACTTAGTTTCAATATTTTTAAACGTGTTTAATGTACATGTAAATCGAACTCCTATCGGAGGTTCAATTAGTGAGGTACAACATAAAAAAGGGAAGTTCTTGGCTGCATTTAATCATTCAGCATCTGATGAAAATGAACAGTCCAACATTCACATTCATTCAGAAGAGGGAATGATCAAAGTAAAACAAATTGCAGGACTTATAGCCCGTCGTATCCGGTGTTATGTTCAAAAAGGTAACCATTTAAATACAGGGGATAAATTAGGGTTTATCATGTTTGGGTCAAGAGTGGATATTATCCTTCCTGTTACCATAAATTTGAGGGTGAAATTAGGGCAAAAAGTAAAGGGTGGGGAATCCATCATTGGGAATACTAATGAGACAAAAATATAAAACGAAGCACTTAAAAAGAAAACGGTTTAACAAAAGGGTAATCCCCAATTTATTGACAGTGATAAACATGTTTTTTGGATTTTTTTCCATTGGTTTACTCATCAATGGAAAACCGGTTCATGCCGGTTGGATTATTCTTATTGCTGGAGCTTTTGATTCAGTGGATGGGAAAATAGCAAGACTGTTAGATATACCTTCAAGATTCGGCACAGAATTTGATTCCTTTGCAGATACGATTTCATTTTGTGCATCGCCAGCTTTATTGATTTATACAGTTTACATTCATGGGATGGATCCTCTTTTGGGTGGGCTAATCAGTTTTCTTCCACTTATGTTTGGTACGATACGATTGGCACGTTTCAATATAGATTTTTCAGAAGAAAAAACTTTTTTTATAGGACTCCCTACTCCAGTAAATGCATTATCACTTTATGGTTTTATGTTGTTTCATTACCAATTAAATGGAACAATGGGAGACCCACGAATCATTCTCGTTTTGATGGTCACACTTGGATTCCTTATGATTAGTCCATTACGGTTCAATAAACTACCCTTACTCTCTTTCAGAAAAGGGAAAATGAATTCCATCAGATTGATTGCTTTAGCCTTGTTTATGCTTTCCCTACTTTTTTGGAAAGGGTTGGTATTATTTCCATTTCTGATGGGTTATATTGTATATAACATAATGAGTTGGGTTATACATAATAGAACCACAGAATCTGAAATCAAAGATTTAAATAACCAGACAGATCTCATTGAATAAACGAACACTTGGTTTCATTTTTATTACTTTATTTTGTGGTGCTGTTATCGGATCAGTGGTGGGGGAACTTATTGGATGGATGATGCCGGATGGTGTTGTAAAACAATTTTTTCTCACAGGTATAGATATCGATTTAGCTGGATTAGCAGGATTTGATTCAGGAGTTATTATCCTGAATTTGATTGTATTAACTCTTAAGTTTGGGTTGAAAGTATCATTAAATTTTATTGGGTTGGTCGGTTTGGCAACCGCTTTCTATTTTTTAAGGTATTTTAGATAATAAAAATAAAAAATATTATTAGTTTAACAATTTAAAGGAATAGGTGTACCTCATGAATACAGTAAAAGCAATGTTTAATCTTGGTCCATGGGAAATCATTCTTATTTTATTGGTGGTTTTACTTTTGTTTGGCGCAAAACGGCTTCCGGAACTTGCCAAAGGATTAGGGCAGGGAATCAAAGAATTTAAAGGAGGCATGAAAGATGTGAAACAGGAGATTGAAGATGCTGCCACAGAAGATGACCCCAATTCAGAGAGTGAAAAAGGAAAAACACCATCGACTGAATAACCAATTACTTTATATTGATTGATCAAGTATTCTTTAATATAGATACAGTTTAACTTTTTTATATATAATCCACTGTAATGAACTTTGCAAGTCCATGGTATCTATGTGCCTTGGTGCTCATCCCCTTATTGGAATTCTGGTACCGTAAATATGGTCAAAGAAAGGAAGGTGTCGTACAAATTTCTTCAAAAGAATTAATAATAGACTCTTTCATCTCTGGAGGGAAATACAGACATTTGATTTTAAGAATACTTGGCTCAATCTTGTTATTCCTAATCATTCTTGGTCTTGCCAGACCCCAACAAGTGGATACGTTAGAAAAATCTAAGGTGGATGTAGTTGATATTGTTCTAGTATTGGATATTTCCAGTAGTATGCTTGCAGAGGATTTTAAACCGAACAGGCTGGAAGCAGTCAAAAGAACTGCTGCACAATTTATCGATAGTCGTTCCGGCGATAGAATTGCGTTATTGGTCTTTGCAGGGGAAACATTTATTCAATGTCCGCTCACAGTTGACACGGAGGTTATTGGAAAATTATTAAGTGAAGTGACTGTTGCAGAGAGAGCCTATGACGGTACCGCAATCGGCATGGCAATCGTCAATGCAGTGAACAGACTTCGAGGGAGCACAGCCAAAAGTAAGGTAATGGTTTTGTTATCAGATGGAAGCAATAACGCTGGTGAGTTGGATCCTCTGACAGCCGCAGATATCGCAAAAGAATTTGATATCAAGATATACACAATTGGAGCGGGAACAAATCAGGCGACTACTTTTATACCTAATAAAGGATATATTAAGAATGAAATTGATGAAGAAACATTGAAAGAAATTTCTATCCGAACGAAGGGACGATATTTTCGTGCTACGGACGAGGAATCCCTGAGAGATATATATTCTGAAATTGACAAATTGGAAAGAACCGAAATTGAAGTCAAGGAATACACACGATTTAGAGAGTTATATGGTGTGTTTTTTATTCCAGCATTGTTTATAGGGCTATTCCATGAAACTCTAGAAAGGCTCATTTTTAAAAGAGGTATTTAGTGGAAGTAAAATATCCTCTTGTATTTATCTTTTTGATTGTGCTTGGAATTATCTTGTTTTTAGGAAAAAAAAGAACCTCCATATCAAGCATGTTAAATATCCAATCTGACCACCTTAAAGACCGATTATATGGGAATATAGATATTAATAAGATAAATTGGAAAAAGCGATTTCGTATAGCGGGACTCTTGTTTTTAATAATCTCTGCTTCCGGTATCCAGGTTGGTACAAAAGTAAAACCTGTAGAGCGTAAAGGGGTGGATTTGATATTTACTGTGGATGTCTCCATCAGTATGAATGCTGAAGACGTGAAACCAAGCCGACTTGAAAAAGCAAAATTTGAGATTTCACAAATCATTCACCAACTCAAAGGTGACCGTGTTGGAATTATTGTTTTTGCCGGTGCCAGCCACTTGTATTTACCTCTTACTGCTGATTATGAAGCTGCAATTTTATTTTTAGATGAAATAGACACAGAAATGATTCCTACGCAGGGAACAGATATCAGTTCTGCCCTTAATACGGGGCTTTCCACATTTTCAGATAAAAGTGAAAAATATAAAGTGTTAATTTTGATTACGGATGGAGAGGATCATGAGGGTAAAGCAATTGCGATAGCAGAAAAAGCAGCTCAGACGGGGATTATTATCCACGCAGTAGGAGTTGGTTCTGTTTCTGGGTCACTCATTCCAGTTATAGATAAAAATACAGGAAACACATCATACAAGAAAGATGGAAATGGAAAATTGATTACATCCGTTTTAAATGAAGGGATACTACAGGATATTGCTAGAGCGGGTAATGGTATTTATGTACGGTTTGACAATCGTACCGCCCATTATAAGGTGATTACAGATTCAATAAAACAGATGGAGAAAAAAACCATCAGCACTCATGAGTTTTCTGAGTATGAAGATCAATATCAAATTTTTGGAGTTATAGCATTCACCTTTTTATTAGCTTCATTTTTTATTCCAACAAAAAAAAACAACTTCCAGTAATATAGAGATATAATTTTGAAAATCCATAAATTACTATTCATTTTATTAGGTTTTCTTCTAGTCGAATCAGTTGTGGCTATTGATGATAAGGGTGTTCGCTATTTTAGGAAAGGAGATTTCGATAAAGCTCTGGAATATTATGAGTCCATTTTAAGGAAACAAAATCATAATAAAGAAGCGCAATTTGGTTTAGGTACAACATCATTTCAAACTCAGGACTTTATTGCAGCAGAAGAAGCATTTAAACAGGTATTGGAATCAGATGAGCCTGAATTGCAATCAAGGTCGCATTATAATTTGGGCAATCTCTATTTTCAAAATCAGAAATTTGAAGAGAGCTTAGCTCATTTTAAAAAATCAATCGAATTAAATCCTACAGATCTAGAGGCAAAGTGGAATTATGAAATAGTTCAAAGAACTATGCAGCAAAAATCTCAAAAAAATAACGATTCGAATGATGACTCTCAGAAAAAAGATGAGAAAAGCCAACAGGAAAACCAATCACAAGATCAGAAGAAAAAGGAAAATCAGGAAAACCAGTCAGAAAAACAGAAGGATGAGGAATCTCAAAACAATCGGTCTGAAGAAAAGGAAAAAAAAGAAACAAATCAGGAACAAAACAGGGATCAAAACAATAACAATTCACAAAAAGATGATACAGATGATCCCCATCAGGAGCAAAATCTATCTAAACCAACATCAAATGAAAAGAATGAAGAAGGAACAGATTCATTAAAAAATAAGATAAATGCGCAAGCCATTCTCAATGCTTTGAAAGATAAAGAAAAAATAAATAAAAGACGTCAAATGAACAGAGTAAAATCCAAAAAAACGGAAAAGGATTGGTAGTCTTTCATAAATTCAATAGTTTATATCTTGAAATATTTTTTTAATAATTTACCGTTTTTGTTTGTTCTTCACTTTGTCAGTGGTATAACTATAACTGCGACAGTTGACCAGAAAAAAATAGCCTTAGATGATGTATTTGAATTCAAGGTGGAAGCCATAGAGGGCAGTGAATTACCACAGGTCGATTTGTCACCATTAAAGAAAAATTTTATAGTGGTAAATGGTCCCAGTCAGCAGACCAATATATCATGGATAAATGGAAAAATGACCTCTATATATGGACTATCGTGGACATTGTCTCCAAAGAAGACTGGAACAATAGTCCTCCCTCCATTGACAGTAACCACAGGAAAATCAAAACATAAGACTAAACCAATAAAATTACATGTTTCAAAAAACCCTGTTAGCTCGAAATCAGAAAATTCCCAATCACCTTTTATTCAAGTGGAACTGGATAAAAACACTGCATACTTAGGAGAACAAATCACTGTTACCTATCAATTATTCACTCGAACAGATTTATCTATAGAAAGTGTTGATTTACCTGAATTTGTTGGGTTTTGGATGGAAAGTTTGTATTCTCCTAGACAGATAAATATGCGGGAAGTATCCTTAAAAGGAGTTCGATATAAAAAAGCAAAACTGTATACCGTTGCTTTGTTTCCGACAAAAACAGGAAATATTTCTCTACCACCCTATACAATTAATTCTAAAGTTTATGTGGAAAAAAAGAAATCAAAAAGACGTGATCCATTCTTTGACGTTTTTGATTCATTCTCTTCAAGAGAGGCGATTCGAAAAGTAATAAAATCTGAAATAAAAACAATTACTGTGATACCATATCCTGATGGGAAACCTGCTGATTTTACCGGAGCAGTGGGAAATTATACGGTTAGGACGTCCGTAGATGTCCAAGATGTGAAAGCGAATGAAGCGGTAACATTTTATATTGAAGTAAAAGGAACAGGAAATCTTTCCTTATTCAGTTTGCCAGAGTTAGTTTTTCCAAAATCATTAGAGGTATTTCCACCGGTAAGTGAAATGAATAAAGATTCTTTTCGCGATGAGATTACAGGAACATTGCGATGGGAATATGTGGTTATTCCTCGCCAATCTGGGAGGTTTAATTTACCTCGGGTAGAACTTTCCTTCTTTGAACCGAAGACAACTACATGGAAAAGAGCGAAAGCTCCCTCCATTCAAATTTCGGTTTCTCCTGGGCCTATTCCCATTGGGTCTCCTGAGGGTTTAACAAAACAGGAGGTAGCACTGCTTGGGAAAGACATTCGTTACCACAGAACAATAGTACCCAATTGGAATAAGAATAAACGTCTACCTGTTGTGGCAGTTCTATTTTATTCTATAGCTATTTGTGGTTTTATTTTTCCTGGGATGGTTAACAAATACCAGCAAAAATACTTTGAAGGGATGGACATACGTCAATCAAAGAATGCGCTTAAGAATGCGCTAATTTCTCTTAAGAATGGTGGAGAAGATAAATTTGATATTTGTGCTTCAGTCATCTATACTTATTTAAAAGAAAAATTTTATCTCCAAACAGATAAGTTGGATCCAACCACGGTTCAAGCTATCCTAGGAAAGTATATTCCAGAGCAAGAAATGGATGAATTAATTCAATTATTATACCAATGTGACGCAGGTCGTTTTTCTCCTCAGTCAACTGATTATAATAGTGATATTATTTCTACCGTAATTTCCATTTTAAAGAAGATTGATAAATATGACAAATAAATTTATCTTTTGTTTGATTATATCATTGGGGTTAGGTCAAAATGTAGATTCACTATATAAACAGGGCAGCTCTTATTTGAAGTCAGGGCAATATGAAAAAGCAGTTTCAATGTTCGAAATGATATTAAATCAGGGATTTTTCCATGAAGACCTGTACTACAACCTTGGGAATTCATACTATAGGTTAGGTAGTTATGGTAATTCAATTTGGGCTTATGAAAAAGCCATTAAATTATATCCTCTGGATGTAGATGCAAAATTCAATCTTTCTCTTGCCAATGCACATGTAAAAGATCGAATTCTTATCCCTGAAACTCATTTATTTCTCAAGTGGTACAGATTTTTTAAATCCTCTTTAACATTTTCCCAATTTTTATCTATTTCAGCTTTATTTGTTCTATTGGCATCAATTTATTACCTTGTAATCAACGTGTTCCGCATTAATTTCAGTTGGTTACCCTTACAAATATTTTTGTTTTTAGGATTCGTTCTACATGGTATTCTCCTTGATAAATATTGGGATATTTCAGAGCAAAATGAAGGGATTATCACTGACTATGAAGTTGAAGCATTTTCAGGTCCTTTTATTCGTAGTGATGCTGTTTTATTTAAAATTCATGAGGGGATTAAAGTATCCATTAATCATGATCAGGGAGACTGGATAGAAATATCATTATTAGATGGAAAAAAAGGATGGATAAAACTAAATCAATTGAGGCTTTTGTGAACCAATTAATATCAGGTCTATTTAAATGGTGTATAAGAATATTGATGGCTTCTATGCTTTTGTGCCAAACTAAGGAGGGATTTGATCCATCACGACTAAAAGACGTTCCACCGAAATGGCCTAGAGTCAGCCATTCTTTCATGAAATATAAAACAGTATCACTGGATTCTTCAGCTGTTGATACCTTGTTTAAGGAAATGGACGGATTTAAAGTTCAAGTTTTTGCTACCCGGTTTTCCCATTCTGCTGACAGTATAAAAGCTGGTTTGGATGAAAAAGTAATTGAGGATGTTTCTATTGTTTTTGATGCACCAGTTTATAAGGTCAGGGTAGGAAATTTTGTTACCAG
The DNA here is from genome assembly GCA_034408645.1 of Fidelibacterota bacterium. GTDB lineage: Bacteria > Fidelibacterota > Marinisomatia > Marinisomatales > AB-629-J13 > AB-629-J13. Next base: position 13,727 of record DASCRE010000133.1, read on the forward strand.
AAATGAAGCAGAAAAAATGAAAATAAATTTAGTTAAATTTGGGTATGATACTGCTTGGATAGTCCGTTCAAAAGTATTAGCCAGAAAATATCGGTTGATTGAGACGAGAAAACACTAATAACTTTTATACTTGATTTTCTCCATTCGTGAACTTTTCAATTGTTGTGAGATTCAATAAAATATTATGGGGCCGTAGCTCAGTTGGGAGAGCGCCTGAATGGCATTCAGGAGGTCGTCGGTTCGATCCCGTCCGGCTCCACTGATTATTTTTAGTGAAAGTAATAAAATACAGAAAGATACATGGTTGAGAATTCGAAGTTGGTTTATTCTACAGATTCCAATCTGTCTTTAGAAGAACAAGAAACAATAAAAAATGTTTCCAACTCTGATCAGGATTTACGCATTTGGCTGGAAAACAAACCTGGTGGAAAAAAAGCAACCATCGTACGTGGATTTAACGGTTCAAAAATGGAATTGAAACAATTAGGACAAAAATTAAGATCTCTGTGTCATGTGGGTGGAACAACAAAAAATGGGGAAATTATGATACAGGGTAATGTAAGGGAACAAGTCTATGATTATTTAATTAATAACGGATATAACGCTAAATTAAGTGGTGGATAAAAGGAAAATATAATTAAAAGGACATTATGAGTTATTTGAGAAATAAGAGTGAATTTATTTTTACCTTCATCGTCTCCGGGTTAATTTTCTCCTGTGGGAGTGAGGAGAAACGAGATCTTAAGGGAACCCTGTCATTTGTCTTATCAGCTAATGTGAGGGCTCAGCTAGACCCCTGTGGCTGAAAGAAGAATCCTCTTGGCGGTCTGCCAAGAAAATTAACGTATATTAATAAGTTAAGGGAACAGGGAAAGGACCCGGTAATCCTGGATGCAGGAGAGGTGTTGTTCGACTCGCCCCTTGTATTGGATAACACTCGATCTGCTGATGAATATAAAGCGAAAAATATTATCAAGGGATATGAAAAAATTGGGTGTGATGCTATTAATATCGGCGGATATGAACTTGCAGGAGGAGTTAAATTTTTACAGAATATAATGGATTCAACAGATATTCCATTTATCTCTGCAAACCTCCGAAATAAGTCTACAGGAAAATTATTTGCTGACCCATATGTAATTGTTGATCGGGAACCGTTCAGGGTCGGTGTTATTGGGCTTACCAGTCTTCTTAAGGATGGTAATAAATATATTGTAATGGATGATATCTATAAATCAGGGAAGAAATATATGAAAGAGGTCCGTAAGAAAGCGGACATAGTGATCATGTTGGTTAATGCAGATCGAAAAGAAAAACAGATTTTGCAGGATGAGTTCAAGGGTGCAGATTACATTGTGATAAGCAGGGATATATCTAGGACACGACAGGGACAACCCCAACAGAAAAGTGTGACCCCAGTTTATTGTCCTGGAAAGCAGGGGAAATACATGGCATTTATGGAGATGGACATTACACACATTGATTCGCCCTACGTGGATGTAAGCTATTATAACAAACTCATTCAGAATTCTGAACGCCGGATTGCCAATTACCAAAAGAAGAATCCTGATATACCACTTAAAGAATTATATTCAGATAATCAGGCTGTTTATAGGCAAATTGTGACTTTAGAAAAGCAATTGGTGGATGCCAAAGATCAAATAGCCAATGCGAGGAATAAGGTAGATTTTGAGCTCATTCCAATGAGTAAAAAGATCACAGATAACCCCAAAATGCTTTCCTTTGTTGATGGCATTTTAGCAAAGGATAAACAATTGAGGGGTAGTTCTTTTGCACCTATTATTAAGAAAAAATGACTCTTGGTTCCTCCCTCAACCAGAGTGTATTTATTCTGGTTATTTCGTTTGTTATTGCCATCGGCTATAACGCCATCCGTTCGGACAGTCTTGACTTTATTTATGTAAAATCTGAGGAGGCCGGAGTAATTAAACTGGACTCCCTTCTTGCCCATGATACCATTTTCATAGAACCGACTATGATTGACGGTGAATTGGCTAAAAAGATGTATGATCTTGGTATCTTATTTGTAGATGCCCGGGAAATGGTCGAATACAATGAAGGCCACATCACAGGCGCTATTCTTGGGCCTGATGTTCCAGGTGAATTAACAAAGATTTCTCCTCCAGATAAACCACTCATCACCTACTGCAGTGGAGGGCACTGTGACTTGAGCTTCGAGCTTGCAGTGGAACTTATGGAAGAATATAATTATGAAAGAGTGTTCGTATATGAAGGAGGACTTCCGGAGTGGGAAGACGCTGGATATCCAGTGGATAGGATAAAATGAAATTTCTGCAAAACAAATGGATTGTTTTAATATTCCGCCTCTCTTTGGGGGCAATGTTCATATATGCTAGTATGGATAAAATAAATGATCCAAGAACATTTTCAGGCGATATAAGAGCCTATCAGATTGTTCCGTTTGGATTTGAAAATTTTCTGGCGATCATTTTACCTTGGTTAGAATTGTTGACTGGTCTTGGCCTTGTTATTGGTGTTATGGTTGAGGGTGCTGCCCTTATATCTATGGGTCTGCTAGTGGTGTTTATTATTGCTATTAGTTCGGCGATATTAAGAGGATTTAATATTGAGTGTGGATGTGGACTAAAGGAGGGCGAAATAGTGGGTGCTCAAAAAATATTGGAAAATACTATTTTCTTTTTAATGGGACTTTGCATAATTAATAGAACATCCCCTAAGTATGAAATATTTCCTAAATCAGATTGACCTGAAGGGAATAAGAGTTTAATTTCCGGCCTTATTTGCGAGAGTAGCTCAGCTGGTAGAGCACCACCTTGCCAAGGTGGATGTCGCGAGTTCGAACCTCGTCTCTCGCTCGATGCACTGAACTGTGTATTTGTATTTTCATTTATATTTATGTTTAAACTACCCTCAATCCGTATACCCTTGAGATACCTTATATATTTATTTGTTGTATTAGTTGTTTTTGGCTGTAAAAATGGAGGGGAAAATCCGTTATTGATATCAAGAGAAGATCCAATCAATTTTTCCTTGATAACTCCTGATCATATTCAAGAGGCCACGGATCATGTCCTTTATAAGGCAAATAAATTATTGAAAAATATTTATAAAATTGGACCATCCCAAAAATCATTTAAAAACACACTTCTTCCATTAGACGATATAGCGAATATTATTGAAAATGTATGGAGTCCTGTCAGTTTATTGGCATTCACTCATCCCGATAAGGGCATAAGGGATGCAGGGCTCAAGGCCACTCAGGAATTTGAGGAATTTTTCAATTCAATTTCAGTAGATGAAAAACTGTATAATGCAGTTGTTGATTTTTCTACAAATGCCAATGGAAAAATGCTTGTGGATTTGGAAAAGAAATTTTTACATGAAACGCTTAGGGATTTCAATCGTAGTGGTTTTGGTCATGGTGAAAGTGTGCGAAACCGGGTAAAAACTATGTTAGATCAATTAACTCCTTTATCCTTGAAATTTGAAAAAAATATATCAGAATCCAAAGATACACTATTTCTAAGGGAACACCATATGATAGGGCTCTCCGCAGACTATAGTAAAAATCGTAAAAAAGAAGACGGTATTTATACAATTGATCTGTCTTACCCTAGTTATTCCCCGTTCATGAAATATGCAGAATCTGACAGTGCCAGAAAAGCTCTTCGCTTTATGTATTGGAATCGTGCATCGGATAAAAATCTTACACTCTTGGATTCGTTAATTCTTATTAGAAATCAGTTAGCTGAAATATTGGATTATCCCTCATACGCGGATTATGTTACAGAAATATTGATGTCGGAAAATGCAAATCGTGTTTGGGAATTTGAAAAATCCCTGCACGAAATGATTATGCCAAAAGCTTTGGATGATTACAATAGAATGCTGGAAATGAAATCTCTGGAAACTGGGAAATATGAATCAGTGATTGAGTCTTGGGAATATGATAGATATGAACATTTATTGAAACTGAAACAGTTTCGTTTAGATAGTAAAAAGATCAGCGAATATTTCGAATTAACCGGGGTTATAAACGGATTATTTGAAATTTGCACCCAATTATTTGGAATTCAATTCAGCCAGGTTGATAATCCATCTGTGTGGCATGAAGAGGTGACTATGTATGAGGTTTATGAGGAAGCTGATAGCATTTTAATAGGAAGGTTTTATCTGGATTTATTTCCTCGGACTGACAAATATTCCCATGCGGCAGCTTTTAGTGTTACCATGGGTAAACTAATGGAGGACGAATATCAGATCCCTGCAACTGCATTGGTATGTAATTTCCCTCCCCCACAAAATGGAAAACCCTCTCTTTTACCCCATGAAGATGTGGAAACATTTTTCCACGAATTTGGGCATTTACTGCATGATATACTGACCGTATCTCCATTACAATATTATTCCGGAACCAGTGTTTTACAGGATTTTGTGGAGGCTCCATCTCAAATTCTTGAGAATTGGGTTTGGGAAAAAGAAATTTTAAAATTATTTGCTCATCATTATGAAACAGGAGAAGTGATTCCCGACAGATTAGTTAACAAAATGATTGCAGCGAAAAATGTAAATTCAGGTCTTAACACACTACAGCAAATATTTTATGGTGTTTATGATTTTACTCTCCACGATGGATTTGATCCTTTTGGGGAATTTAATTCAACAGACCTTGCTGAATTACTACAGAATGAAATCACTTTATATCCCTATCTTGAAGGAACTCACATGCAAGCGTCATTTGGTCATTTGGTAGGATATGAAGCAGCATATTATGGTTATTTATGGTCTAAAGTCTATGCTCAGGATATGTATTCAGTTTTTAAGGGAAACGGTATTCTCGATCCAGAGACAGGAAGGCGCTTTCGAAAAGTAATTTTTGAATCGGGTGGAACAGTTCATCCCAAATTACTGGTTCAGGAATTTTTAGGACGAGAACCAAATATGGATGCATTCCTAGCCAGCTTGGGCATCCAGAAAAATTGATTTAACTAAAATAACAGAGAGAAGATAAATGAAAAACGGTTCCTCAAAACATGGTTTTAGACTAATTAGCGGAAGAGAAATAAAAGAAATATCATCCTTTTCTCGACGGTTTATTCACGAGCAGAGCGGAGCTGAGCTGCTTCACTTTGAAAATACAGATAATAATAAAGTGTTTGTTGCAGGTTTTAAAACTCCTCCAGATAATAGCTATGGGATACCTCATATTTTAGAACATTGTGTCTTAAATGGGTCGAGAAAATTTCATTGTAAAGAACCCTTCGTTGAATTGCTGAAAGGTTCCATGCAGACATTTACAAATGCAATGACCTATCCTGATAAAACAGTGTATCCGGTTGCCAGTACAAATGATCAGGATTTTTTCAATTTAATGGATGTTTATCTGGATGCAGTATTCTTCCCAAATATTTATTCCAATCCAGATGTTTTCAGGCAGGAGGGGTGGCACTATGAATTAAGTGGTCCTGAAGAGATGTTGAGTATAAAAGGTGTCGTTTATAACGAAATGGAAGGAGCATTTTCATCCCCTGAACAGGTTTTATTTCGTTCCATCAGACAACACCTCCTACCAGATACAATTTATGCACATGAGTCCGGGGGAGACCCTGATGTCATCCCAGATTTGACCTACGAAGAATTCATTGAATTTCATAAAAAATATTATCATCCTTCAAATTGTAAGATCCTGTTATATGGAGATGGAGAAATTGAAGAACAGTTGGCCTTTTTAAACGAGGGATTTCTTGATCAGTTTGAAAAGAAAGATATGCACTATGAATCATGGGTTCAAGATAATATTCAGGAAAAGAACTCCATTGAGTTAGTTTATCCTTTATCTGAAGATGAATCTGAGGAGGGCAAAGCATACCTGAATCTCAGTTTTGTAACGGGAAAGTATTTGGACCCAAAAACGATTTTAGGTCTGGAAATCCTAGATCATATTCTATTAGGAACCCCGGCATCACCTCTAAAAAATGCTCTGCTAAAAGCTAAAATAGGGAAAGATATTTTTGGTCAGTTTAATGAGGAATTATTACAACCAATTTTCGCTATTACTGTTAAACATACTGATCCAGGAAAAAAAGATGAATTTGAGAGAATTGTCACAGATACCCTTACTTCATTAGCAAACAATGGTTTGAGTGAGAAAATTGTTCAGGCATCAGTGAATATCAAAGAGTTTGAAATGAGAGAGGCCGAATTTGGAGGATTTCCTAAGGGCTTAGTTTTTACCCTTACAGCACTATCTCACTGGATGTATTCTGATCTACCTAATGAAATTCTTGAATTTGAAGCACCACTGAAGGCAATTAAAGATAATATAAAAAAAGGATATTTTGAATCCTTGATCAGAGATTATTTTTTAGAGAATAACCATAAAATTATGGTCACATTACTACCAGAAAAGGGCCTCACTGAAAAGAGATTGCAGGAGAAAAATGATAAACTCCAACAATTTAAGAGTAACTTATCACAGGATGAGATTGATTCTTATGTGGGAACAACGCAGGCATTAATAGACAAACAAATCACTGAAGATTCTGAAGAGGACCTAAAAACAATTCCTCTCCTAAATCTATCGGATTTGAATGAAAAAGCTGAGAATATCGTTTTAATTCATGAAAAGATAGAGGACAATCTGACTCTTTTATACACAGGAGAAACAAGGGGAGTCAGTTATGTGAAATACTTTTTTGATACAAAAATAATCCCACAGGAACAACTACCTTATCTTTCACTTTTTGTCTCTTTATTGGGTAAAGTGAGCACAACACATTATTCCTATGAGGATCTGTCAAATGAAATTCTATTTCATACAGGAGGAATTGGATTTTCCTTGAATACTTTTCAGCCGATTAATAAGGAGGAGTTTCACCCAAAATTAACGGTTTCAACGAAAGCGATGAGTTCCAATATCCCAGAGGCTAACAGGTTAATAACAGAAATTATGTCCCAAAGTAAATTTGACGACCGGATAAGAATCAGGGAAATCATTCAGGAATTGAAATCACGCATGGAAATGATCATAATGAATTCTGGGCACCAGGTTGCTTCAATGCGTTTATTATCATACCTCAATCCCATAGGATCATATCATGAAATAACGGGAGGTCTTGAATATTACCGCTTTGTTTCAGAGCTCGATAAGAATTTTAATGATCAATTTGACAGACTTAAAGGTATACTTGAAGAAATTGCATTATCAATTTTTAATAAAAGAGATATGGTTGTCACATTTGTGAATGGAAATACCGAAGTATCCCAATCAAAATCAAATTTGAAAAACTTTCTTTCATCTGTTCCTGATATTGAATTTACTGTCAATCCATATAAATTATCTCCTGAGATTCTTAATGAAGGTTTGGCAACACCTTCCCGGGTGCAATATGTGTCACAGGGATATAACTTCAGAAAACTGGGATTTCAATATTCCGGAGCGTTAACTGTGTTTAGCCGGATAGCGGGATTGGATTATTTATGGAATAAAGTGAGAGTTCAGGGTGGAGCATACGGTTCGTTCGTCTCTCTTTCAAGAAACGGAGATACGGTCTTCTCATCCTATCGTGATCCTAATTTAAAGAAGACATTAAAGGCTTTTAACGAAATTAAGGAATATTTATCCCATTTTAAACTTACAGACCGAGAAATGAGAAAATATATAATCGGTTCCGTTTCTGCTCTGGATAAACCTTTAACTCCAATTATGAAAGGAAATGTAGGAACAGCTCGTTTCTTTCAGGAAATTGATGAAAAAATGATTCAGGCCCACCGCAATGAGGTCATGGGGGCAAAACCAAAAAATATTCGTGATATCACTGAAATGGTTGCAGCTGTTTTAGATAAGGAGGTAATCTGTGTTGTGGGGAATGAAGGGAAACTTCAGGAGGAAGAATCAATTTTTGGAGAGATCATCCAAGTTTTTAATTGACTCCAATGTTTCTAAGATTTCTGGGTCTTTAAAAAGATCAAGGTCGAATATAATGGAAGCAATCTTTTGTGCAGTATCATCATCAGAAAGTCCTGAAGATTTTAGGGCTTTCCACGCATCAGATAAGGTATCCAGGTCTTTGTCATTTTTGAATATTTCATCGAGAAAAACTGATGGAACTTCAAAATCCCTGAGACGTTGATACATATTTAATTTTTCCAACTCCATAGTTAAAATTACTGTGATAAAAAATCAGATAAAATAATTATGTGTTTTTTGTGAGAATAGAAAAACGAAATGTAAATTAGGCCTCTTTATTTGTAGTTTTTATATTGAATTGGCGTCGTACCCAAGTGGCTCAAGGGGGCGGTTTGCAAAACCGTTATTCACCGGTTCGAATCCGGTCGACGCCTCGTTACATTATTGATGCCCGGGTGGTGGAATTGGTAGACACAAGGGACTTAAAATCCCTCGGATGTATAATCCGTGACGGTTCGAGTCCGTCCCCGGGTAC
>DASCRE010000134.1:0-1774 GCA_034408645.1 Fidelibacterota bacterium
ATATTTGTGCAAATATTTGGCAAAACTGTATCTTCAATTTATAGTGGAAGCCAAAACCCATTGACTTATCAATGAATAATGTATAAAAATACGCTGCATTTCTTTTGCTACATCAACAAGTTGATTAGTTTAACGGACAATTACAACGCACTATTGAATATCATTTGATTGAATGAAACTAAACAAAAAGGAATTTAAAATGAAAAAAACCACTACTATACTTTGCTTCGCCCTGTTGTTCACTTTTGTGAGTACAACCGATGCACAAAGACGCAATTCTTCAGATTCGGATTCACAAACTGTAAAAAAGGAACAGAAGAAGAAATCCAAAAAAAAGAGGACAAAAAAGCGTCGTGCTACAAAGAAGGGGGGGGGGACTTCGGATCGTTCTGTCAGCAAATCCGAAAGGATTTTTAATATGGGAGAAGGTGTATTATCCACAGGTTTAATTGGTGCTTGGGAAGTTAAATCTGCATGTGTATTTGAGCCGGGTTTTGAAGGAACAGGGTTATGCGCAACATCAGAAGATCTTCAAGATTATATTAACAATATAAATGTATTGGTAAAAGATAACGGGACAGGATTTTTTGACGCTGATGGAGAAAGAGAAGACCTGACCTGGACCGAAAATAATATGAGCGGTTTACAGGTTGATATTGGTGATGATGACTTTGGACAGTTCAGTTTATCCTTAGATGGTGAATTAACCATTTCCGATGATTTTGAATCTGAATGTTTAAATGATGGTGATGAAGTAATTGAAGGTGTTGATAATAAGTCGGATTGTACAAACGAAGGTGGTTCTTGGGAAGAGGCAGCATCTATGGTGTACATATTCACCAAACTATCGGACGGGGAATATGATACAGAAACTGGTAGCAAAATTGTTTCAAGTAGTCGAAAAAGTTGGTGGAAAAGAGCAAAAAGGAGGGCAAGAAAAGCAGCGCGCAGAGCAGCCGCTAAAGCCCAGCGTGTAGCAGAACAACAGGCAAGCAGAGCCGCTGAATTAGCTGCGGCAGCGATAAAAGCGGCTGAAGAAGAAGCAAAAAAAATAGCCCTCAGACTTGTCAATGATGCAAATAAAAAATTTAAAAATCAGATTAATAAGGTGGGTGATATAGCACTTCAATTGTCTGCTTCATCAGGATTTACCACTGTGATTAACACTCTCGCATCTCAGGGAACTCCAACAGTTGAGCAGGTTAGCACAATTCTTGATGAATGTGATTTGCTAGGGAAATTTCTGGAAGAATTAAATGATAAAGGAATGAAAACAGTCTTTTTTGGCTCCTCAGGTACCGAGTTTGCCTTTGCTGGCTCCGCCCATGCCGTTACTTTCGCCATATCTATCAAGGATCTCCTTACAGTTTGGGATGATCTGAAACATTTTAGAGAACCATCTTTAACACCCAATATGGCTATACAACATACCCATAGTTTGGTTGTTAGTATTGGTGGTGATGCTGGTTTAGATGTTATTTTTGGCTGGAATACGGATGAACCACAAGATACCTTTGGTGATTTTTGGGATTTTTCTACTGGTATTGGTTTTGCAACCATTAGCCTGGGGACAACATCCGCTATTGCAGCGCCGAAAATAACACTAAAAGGTGCGTCCGGTGGCCGTTATCTTGGACAAACATTTTCTTTTTCCGCTGGTACAAGTGGTCCTGCTGAAGGAGATATCACTTTTGGTTTTGGAAAATGCTGTATATCTCATATCAATAATAATATGAAACATAGATGTAACTAATCCAGTTTCTCGGTTACGACT
>DASCRE010000135.1:0-2102 GCA_034408645.1 Fidelibacterota bacterium
CAGATTCAGCATCAGTAGAGATTTTTGCGAGAGGGATTGAATTATCTTCTATAGTTTCAGGGGAGACAGGCTCCGGTAATGATGGTAAGATCACAGGGGCTGGTGCAGATGGCATAGTAAATAGCTCATTGCGAGAAGAGAATGAATAAGAAGTGTTTAGATTAACACCTTTAAAGGAGGGAGCACCTTCATTATAAAAACCACCTGATACGGACAGCTGCGGTGAGATATCATATTGGAGTCTTGCTGTAATATTACCACAAAATGTATTAAGAGAACTGCTGCCAGGTTTTATATGATCGTGACCGTTGTATACATTCCCTAAATATAAGTTTGTTCTGAGAGATAGACCGGACATAATTTTAACAATAAGACCAAAATCAACACCACTATAAAAAACAAATTTTGATACATCGTCAGTAGTATTTGTGTTTATATCTTTTTCATTGGAGGACCACTGTACCATCGATAACCTTGGACCAACAAATACACGTGTATACTGGAAGGGCTGTTCCTTGTTAATATAGAGCTCAAACAGTGTAGCAGTTTCACCGTTGGCAACAGATGTTGTGTCACCTGTGGACATTGGAACACCGTAATTAAGATTTCCATATTTTTTGAACACTCCGCCAGCAACCCAGGTGTCAGATATTCTGTAGTCCGCACCAAGTCCAGCGCTCATGCTTACCGCATCCTTGTTGTTCAGGCTATGGCCGTATGCTAAGTTATTGTTACTAAAAAGATTAACAGTTAATGTTAAACCTGAAAGGAAAGTATTGTCAAATATTGAGGGAGGACCGACATCAGTTGGAACAACGGTAGCAGCTAGTGGTATGTCAGATACGGTAGGTGGAGTGCAGTCAATCTTTACTAAATTGGATACAGATAATCCACCGGCGACAGTACCATCATGAACAGTAACAAGCGATACCCATGAATCATTGCAATCGGTTAAATTCCCTGGAATAGTGCGGTACCCTTCAAGGTCCGGTTGGATTTCTTCATTTTTGTACCACTTTACAAGGGTTGGCCCTTCAGGATCATTGTCCGGGTCAACAAATTGATAAGTTAATTGGAGATCGTTAGTTTCTCTAGGTTTGTCAGGCGAGATAGTAAGAGTTTCGCATTTTGGAGGGTCGTTAACAGGATTGACGGTCAAGGTTATGGTTTCTGAGTCGATCAACTCATCATCTCCAGCTATCACTGTTATTTTTGCTTCACCAAAAAAATCATCGGCGGGGTAGAGAATAAGTGTATCAGAGATAATACTTAGGTCCACATGGTCGCTCAGACTGTGAGCAAGAAAATCTACAAAATCACTTTCAGCATCATAGGCCTCAAGGAAAATCATAACGGAAACTTCTTCATCAGTGACCTGGGGTCCAATCTCCGATAACACAGGTGTAGAGTTGAAGGGTATCTCATATACCTCCATCATAAGAGGTATGGTCAGGACTGGGTTAGATCTATCATTTGTGAGGATGGTTACCTCACCAGTATAAATATCAATATTTTTATTTCCACCATTAAATATTACCGGAATATTAACAGATTCTGAGGGTTCTATGATTCCCATAGATTGGGTGACCCTACACCAGCTCGGTATTTGAGGTATATCTATATCTTCCGGACGTGGGATTCCAAGGAATAATTTATCAGGAATTGAGGCCTGTCCTTCATCATTTTTTCCCCATGCGGTTACTGAATAGTCACGGTGCAGTGCAAGGCTGTGGGTCTTTCCTGAATGCACAGCAATAACATCTGACAGACCACTGGGAATTTGTGTTTGACCAAAAAATGCCCAACCTGTGGACACACCCCACGCACGCACAGTGCCATCTGCCAAGAGGGCGAGGCTGTGGTCTCCTCCAGCAGATACAGCTACCACGGAGGAATCAAGGTCCACGGGAACGTTGGATTGTCCGTATCCGTTGCTGCCCCATGCGCTTACCGTACCGTCACTGTGAAGAGCAAGACGGTGGGCAACTCCAGCAGAAATGGAAATAACCGAATCCAGTCCTTCCGGAAAATTTAATTGACCATAGTCATTGGATCCCCATCCAGTGACCGATCCATCTCTGTGCAAAACAATACTATGATAG
>DASCRE010000136.1:0-2977 GCA_034408645.1 Fidelibacterota bacterium
CACACAGGAGGCGGGATTCAGGTTAGTTCAGTGGAGTGGGACAGACAACATGGGCAGAGCAGTAAGCGCTGGGGTATACCTCTACCAGATCCGTGCTGGTGAGTTTGTGCAAACAAAGAAAATGGTGCTGTTGAAGTAAATTAGAGAGTTTTTTCATTTGTGGGGTGATGTGTAGATTTAGTTATCTCTGATTTATCTCGTCAGGAATTTCTCCGCCAAAGTATGCTATTGGCTACAGGTATGGCATTGAATTTTTGCGAAGATGATGAACAAGATGTAGAAACAGAATATGATTCACCAGGCATGTTGTTGAAAAATCAACCCCCCAAGCGGGTAATTATTGTTGGTGAGGGTGTGCTCCGGCTTGATAGAACAGAGTGGTTTATATTGACAAATGGGGGTTCAGATTCGGTATTAGAACGGTGGTTGAGACAGTTAACGGTTAATTATTGGACGGAGCGGGATTTTCTTCTCTAAAACAGAGTAAGATTATTACTGTATAGTCGTAACCGAGAAACTGGATTAGTTACATCTATGTTTCATATTATTATTGATATGAGATATACAGCATTTTCCAAAACCAAAAGTGATATCTCCTTCAGCAGGGCCACTTGTACCAGCGGAAAAAGAAAATGTTTGTCCAAGATAACGGCCACCGGACGCACCTTTTAATGTTATTTTAGGCGCTGCAATAGCGGATGTCGTCCCCAGACTAATGGTTGCAAAACCAATACCAGTAGAAAAATCCCAAAAATCACCAAAGGTATCTTGTGGTTCATCTGTATTCCAGCCAAAAATAACATCTAAACCAGCATCACCACCAATACTAACAACCAAACTATGGGTATGTTGTATAGCCATATTGGGTGTTAAAGATGGTTCTCTAAAATGTTTCAGGTCATCCCAAACTGTAAGGAGATCCTTTATAGATATGGCGAAAGTAACGGCATGGGCGGAGCCAGCAAAGGCAAACTCGGTACCTGAAGAGCCAAAAAAGATTGTTTTCATTCCTTTATCATTTAATTCTTCCAGAAATTTCCCTAGCAAATCACATTCATCAAGAATTGAGCTAACCTGCTCAACTGTTGGAGTCTCCTGAGATGCGAGAGTGTTAATCACAGTGGTAAATCCTGCTGAAGCAGACAATTGAAGTGCTATATCACCCACCTTATTAATCTGATTTTTGAATTTTTTATTTGCATCATTGACAAGTCCGAGGGCTATTTTTTTTGCTTCTTCTTCAGCCGCTTTTATCACTGCCGCAGCTAATTCAGCGGCTCTGCTTGCCTGTTGTTCTGCTACACGCTGGGCTTTAGCGGCTGCTCTACGCGCTGCTTTTCTTGCCCTCCTTTTTGCTTTTTTCCACCAACTTTTTCGACTACTTGAAACAATTTTACTATCAGTTTCTGTATCATATCCCCCGTCCGATAGTTTTGTGAATATGTACACCATGGATGCTGCCTCTTCCCAAGAACCACCTTCGTTTGTACAATCCGACTCATTATCAACACCTTCAATTACTTCATCACCATCATTTAAACATTCAGATCCAAAATCATCGGAAATGGTTAATTCACCATCTAAAGATAAACTAAACTGTCCAAAGTCATCATCACCAATATCAACCTGTAAACCGCTCATATCATTTTCGATCCAGGTCAGGTCTTCTCTTTCTCCATCAGCGTCAAAAAATCCTGTTCCGTTATCTTTTACCAATACATTTATATTGTTAATATAATCTTGGAGATCTTCTGATGTTGCGCATAACCCTGTTCCTTCAAAACCCGGCTCAAATACACATGCAGATTTAACTTCCCAAGCACCAATTAAACTTGTGGATAATACACCATCTCCCATATTAAAAATCCTTTCGGATTTGCTGAGAGAACGATCCCAAATTCCCCCCCCCTTCTTTGAAGAACGACGCTTTTTCGTACTCTTTTTTTTGGATTTCTTCTTCTGTTCCTTTTTTCCAGTTTGTGAATCCGAATCTGAAGAACTGCGTTTTTGTGCATCGGTTGTACTCACAAAAGTGAACAACAGGGCGAACCAAAGTATTGTAGTGATTTTTTTCACTTTAAATTCCTTTTTGTTTAGTTTTATTCAATCAAATGACATTCAATAGTGAGTTGTAATTGTCCATTAAACTAATCAACTTATTGATGTAGCAAAAGAAATGCAGAGTATTTTTATATATTATTCATTGATAAGTCAATGGGTTTTGGCTCCTATCGTAAATTAAAGATACAGTTTTGCCAAATATTTGCACAAATATTTTAATTTTTTTTTCTCTCAAAAGGATTATTTATAAATAATATTAAAACCGCGTTTATAGAAATGATTTTCCACAAGGATAGTGTTTGAGAATAAATCTCTTTACTTTGTAAAAAAGTGGGGATGGGGTAAAAAATTCTAAGACACACCACCCCGCGCACATTCTCATCACTCCTTGGTGTACACCGGGGTGTGTCCACAGTTGATGTATCCACAATCTGGGACTTTATGACATTCCTTGACAAACTATGACATACTCAACACACTACCAACCCACATCTATAAAACAGAAATCCCCATCGATATACGGGGATTTCTGAGGAACTCGCCTGTTGTGGGCACTACTGGACTTGAACCAGTGACTTCTGCCTTGTAAGGGCAGCGCTCTGACCAACTGAGCTAAGCGCCCAAATTTATTTCTTTATTGTTTTTTTCTTTGCTTTGGATTTTGTGGATATTTTTTTCTTTTTTCCGTTTACTTCTGGAACGGCAATATCAATCACATCCATAATTTCCTTGGCAAAATGGAAAGTTAAATCCTTTTTTATATGTTCGGGAATTTCCTCTAAATCTTTTTCATTATGAGCGGGTAGTATCACAGTTTTTATTCCAGATCGATGTGCAGCGGTCACTTTTTCTTTTACCCCACCAATGGGGAGCACATTACCACGAAGTGTAATCTCTCCAGTCATAGCAACCTTAT
>DASCRE010000137.1:0-7596 GCA_034408645.1 Fidelibacterota bacterium
CCATTAATAACATTATTAATGTCACCAAAAAGATTAGCTTGTTCAACTCTTAAATTACACCATTTCCACTTCCTTGCAAAAAAGAGGGAGCAGATTTTAGATTTAAGGTAAATAAAATTTGACCTCCAAGAAAAAAGACTTCGATGAACACTGCTTAATCTTTATCATCCTCAGATTTAGTCTCAGGGTCAGGTTCCGGGGCCTCCTCCTGTGTAGGGGGTTCTGGGGCCTCCTCCTGTG
Source organism: Fidelibacterota bacterium (assembly GCA_034408645.1). Taxonomy (GTDB): domain Bacteria; phylum Fidelibacterota; class Marinisomatia; order Marinisomatales; family AB-629-J13; genus AB-629-J13. Next base: position 241 of record DASCRE010000137.1, read on the forward strand.
TAGGGGGTTCCGGGGCCTCCTCCTGTGCAGGGGGTTCGGTCAATTTGACGTTTTTTAATTCGTTCATCTTAACACTGAAGGTTGGGTTCTCTGGGTCGATATCACCAGCCTGTAAATAGTAATCCTTGGCGCAATCTACATCTTTAATCAATGTACAGATATCACCTAAAAGAATAAAAGAATCAAAATGATATTTATTTAGGGGCAGACATTTCTCTAAAATAATATCCCGGGCCTCTTCATATTGTTTTAGGTGAACCAAGACCTGGGCCTTGGTGAAATAAAAGTACCAGTATGGTAAATTGGTTAATGCTGAGTCCACCTCAATTAAAGCAGATGAATAATCTTCTAATTTAATTAAAGACCTAATTTTATATAAACGAGGCGCCATATAATCAGGCAAGATTTCCAGTGCTTGGTCAAAATACCTTTCAGCAATAAATCCTTCATCTTTTTTATGATAAATTCTTCCAAGAAAGAATAGCGGAGGACTAAAGCCACTAGATAGTCTCACAGCAATTTTACATTGCTTGATTGACTCTTCAAATTTCCCTTCACTTTCATATCTCAGAACCTCTGCCAAGGTTACCAGCACTTTCTCTGGTATATTATTTATTGTAGCTAAATATGAAACATACCACAGCTCAAAAGCATAGAGAAGGTCCTCATTTGAAACAGTCTTGTATGCCTCTCTAATTGATCTGACAAACATATCCATATCATCATTGGCCAGTGCATTGAACGCAATAAATATATTGTAATAAGGTTGTTTTTCAAATTGCATCTGCTTTTTCAGATTATCCATTGTGGCTGGCCCAAAAATATAGTTTTTGGTTCGGATATCTTCGTTAATCAATTTAACAGCATCAGTAAACTCGGTTAACCAATCCAACTCTTCAAGTAGTTGTTTCTTTATCGTATACTTGTCTATTAAAGTAAGATCTATTCCGTTATACCCATCAATCTTATAAATAAGCTCGATGTCCAGAGTCATATGAGCCAGAAGATCAACAAAAAGTTCAAACTTGTAATCGAAATAGTTGCCCTGATCAAATATGGAGAGCTTCATATCCCGGTAAGCTCTATTATACTCAGAAACTCCACTATTCAAATTTTCAACCAATTGATCACATTTCTGTTTAACTGTGAGTGAACTATCACTCTTGAAATCAAAATATGGGTTGAAATTCTTTTGTGCTGCTGATAATTCCAATGATAGCATTTCTAATTTATCTATTTTGTTATCCTCCAGAGACTCTTCCAGCTCTGCAGTGATTTCATTAAATTTATTATCGTTCTTTTCGATATAATTATTTATCGCTTCCAAAATAAGACTATCGGCAGTATCGTAAAAAGACAGCTCCTTAGCCCGCGGGTCATCCATTAAAAAATTTTTCAGAATTTGAAATGCCATCAGATATTCTTGTAATTTAAAGGTTTCCCTTCCTTGTGTGAATACTGGTTTGTATTGATTAAATATCGGCCAATATTCTTCAGAGATATTCATTAATTCAGTATTTTCTAACTTATTCTCAAAATTAAAATCACCGAGATAGTCCAAATCATTTTTCTTATAAGATAGTACAAATTTAATGATGCTTTTACCCTCACGAATTGGGTTACGAGATAAATAGTTTATAGTAGAATCATTCTGCTTCAATATAATGGGATCGACATACCCATTAATATTTTTTTGAGAAAACGTCCACTCGCCAATTGGTTTAAAACAAAAATAAAAATTGGCAGAATTAGCAATAGAATCGGGTGAAGCATACTCATTCCCAGATTCATCTGAAAAATAAATTTGAATACTTAGATCGCTACCAATTGTCCTTTCTCTATATTTTAGTTCTACAGATTGACTGAAAAGATTAATCGCAAAGGTGAGGAAAAATACAGGCACCAATAATAGTTTACTCTGGTTCATTTTCTATCCTCTGTTTTAAATTAATAAATTTGTTCAACAGAAATTTCCTTTTGACCTTAATTACGCTACTAGGTCTGCCACAGTTTTGGATAGGAAGGGTTTTAAACTACCGAACCTGGTTACCGCCGATTATCCCCTTAACATGCACAGTCAACGCTGTGACCTCTTTACAACGATAACAGCCCAAAATTGGCCAAAATATGTTCTGTTATAATGTCGAATTTATATTATTTTTATAACAAAATCTCCTACAGATATACTAGAGCACCTGTACACCAAGACAGGATGAATATTTGCAGGATGGGGGCATTAGGCATTTCCCCGCTTTTTTACAAAGAAGTGGAAAACAAAAATCCCCACGAATGTGGGGTTATTTGAGCCAGAGGTATTTTAATTCGTTGTAGAGAATTCTACGAAGTTCTTTCCGAGGAATGTTTTTCCTTATTTTTTGTTACTTTATAAATTGTTCTACTTTCATCATTATGATATAAAGTCTTTTTTTGAATATCTTCTGATTCTGAATGTCTTAAACATTGTTTAGTAATTGAATCATTGTGTTTCAGGAAAAAAATATCTTTATAGTCCTCATCACTATAATGGTGTAATTTGAAATTAGTACTTACTAAATGACCACCACTAATAAAGAGAACCATACTGAATAATAATTTTAATATCATGTTATATCCTGAAAAAAAATTACCATAATATTGCAGAATAAAGAAAGGTGTTTCACCTCTTCAATTTACCCCCTCCCCACTTTTTTACAAAGGGGTGGGGAAACCTAATTGTCAATTAATATAATAGAACCTGAACTATTTGCCCTAATCCAATATCCTTTTCCGGGTTCTAAAATTTCTTCATTTGAATATCCACCAAAAGCAAATCCATAGACTGTGCCAGCGATTATAATTCCATCCGGGTCTTGTATCTCTGTGACATCCAAAGGAATACTTATGCCTGATATGAGATTCCATCCTCCATTAAGACTAATAGTAAGTTCATTGATTGAAGTACCAGCAATAGTGGTACCGCCAGCATCATTAAACCTTAACCAATATCCATTCCCATTTTGAAAATGTATTTCTTCCATATACACTCCATCAAAAGAAAATAAAGTTCCTTCTACAGCATCAGGAAATACAAATTCCCATTCAATTTGAGTGACCATTAGGGGAAGTCCTACTAAATTCCATCCGTTTTGGTGGTACAAAGTTATAGTCGTATCAACGGTTTCGAAAATTTGAATGGTCTCCAAAACCTCACCTTCAAAATCGAAAAGTGATAGATTTTCCCATGGACTCCCAAATGTTTCTGTTGAAATCCACTCGGGTGACCAATAACAAAATCCCTTTCCCAAATCGTTTGGAATATTCTCGACTATGTTTAATAAATATAACAAAAATTGTTTTTGTCCGTTCACCGATGCAGGATATCCATCCAGAAGTTGTTCAGACCCAACTATGTTATGGGTATTATCATTCCAATTTAATGTCCATGGATATGCGGTTTCCACAACCATAATTTCTTTATCATATCGTTCTGCTAAATCATTCAGATTATATTCTAAATTATCAAAAGTCCCATGCCACCACGGATAAAATGATTGTCCGATTAAATCGAAATCCACGTTATAATTTTCTAAATTATCAAAAAACCAAACCGATCCATTATTGTCTCCACCTTTGGCAATGTGAATCATTATCTTTACCGTATCACCATCTGCTAATGCATCATTCACTCCCAAAATACCTGCATTCAGTAAATCGGTAAATTGACCCCAATGAGAAACACTTCCTTCTGGCCATAAAAAACCATTGTCAATTTCGTTCCCAATTTGGACTATATGTGGTAACAAGTTTTGCTCCCTAAATGACTCAAGAACTGATTTTGTATAATGATACACTGAATCACTTAAAATTTCAAATGATAGATTTTCCCAAGCCGTTGGAGTTGTCTGATGACCTGGGTCTGCCCAAAAATCAGAATAATGGATATCCAATAAAAATTTCATGTCTGCTTCTATAATACGTGAAGCCATTTCAAGTACATTCGGTAAACTATTATAGTCAGAATCCGGTGTATGCCATAATTTTAACCGTATAAGGTTAATATCGTGATTTTTAAATATGTCTAAGACATTTATCACTTCCCCATTTTCTGTATAAGTTCCACCATTATCTTCAATTTGATCTAAAATAGATATATCCCCTCCTTTATAAAATGGAGTGGATTGAGAGTGGATTGAGTTTCCAATCAGTATTATTGTTAGCAGTAACTTCTTCATGAATCAGTCTTTTAGCATTTAAAATTTCTATTACATAATACACTCTGATGCTGTAAATGTCAATGATGGATATCACAGCCTAATTTTACCTGTTTTGTGTGAGAGGTGGTAATATCTAAAACACAGGGGGTGCCCCCCAAGGTCTGGGTGGGCTATCTACCCCATCCCCACTTTTTTACAAAGAGGTGGCTACTTCAATAGCACCATCTTCTTGGTCTGCACAAACTCTCCAGCCTGTATCTGGTAGAGGTATACTCCAGCACTTACAGGTTTACCAAAGCTGTCTGTGGCATCCCACTTAATTGACTTGAATCCTGCTTGTTGAGCAATACTGACCAGCTCTATAACCTCTCTACCAAGCATGTCATAAATACTGATTGTGACAAAAGCCTCTGACGGCAGGTCATACCTTAAAGTCGTAATTGGATTGAATGGATTGGGAAAGTTCTGGTGCAGGGTAAATGTGACGGGAATCACAGATTTCCTGTTTAGAATAAATCTCTCTGCTGAGGGAACTGTGAGCTCTCCTGAACCTTGCATTACATACTCTTCCTTGTTTTCGGATGTCAGTACCCAGTAATAGTGTTCCCCTGGCTCAACTTGTATGTCGTAAGAAATAGTAAGGGTCTCACTGGTGGGCATTACTTCTACTTCGCCGTAGTCTTTAACTGCTCTCCAGTCACCCTTGAATCTTGCATCAAATGCTCCTGAGGGAGGTTTTGGTGGAAGACTGTAGCTGAGTTGCTCTTCCTCTGGTATTTCCAAACCAAAGTAAAGCGTTTGTCCATTGAAAGTCATAGAATTTACACTTGCCAACTGTGGCGGGATACTAAACCCCTTTCCTGACTCCCCTCCTGGTATGATAAACACAGGATTCCCGAACAGTTCCGGCCAGAAATCTAGAGTAAATATCCCGGGCGGAAAAGGAGCATAACTTGCAGACAGTTCAAAGGAACATACGCAGTCACAAGGATCTCCAACGTCCGTCATAGTTATATGGAAAACATTTCCATCAAGCCATCCATCCCAAACTGGTTCCAGACAGCAGTTCATTTCAGGGTGAATCATTGTTAATGCCATGGTATTGCCATTAACTACCAGATTCAAAGAAGGATCCGGATACTGAAACTCACAGTCTGAAATTGTTTGATCCACTAAACTGGGGCCGGATGAAAGAAAAACCTCTCCTTCTCCCACACTCCGCAGCCAGTAACCATATCCCGGTTCAATAGTTTCAGCAGTAGTGTAACTGAAACCATACCCGTAGACCGTGCCGGGAATGATCAGCTGAATCGGGTCATAGACCGCGTTAACATCAACAGGAAAAGAAATACCGGAGACAAGATTCCAGTCTTCACTTAAACTGATGGTAAGTTCATTGATTGGAGTACCAGCAATAGTGGCACTACCAGAATTATCAAATCTAAGCCAGTAGCCTTCTCCTTGATCTAGAGTACTACCAAGAATATAAGTTTCATCAAAAGAATATAAAGTCCCTTCTGTTGACTCAGGGAATAGAATATTATATGAAGCATCTTCAACTTCAAGAGGTAAGCCTACAAGATTCCATTCACTATTATATGATATTGATACTTCTTCGCTTTCATTCATGGGTACATAAATTCTCATTCCTGCAACATGGCAGCTGTTACAAGAACCGCTTTGAACCGACTCGGACATGGTTGCTGTATACCCATTATATTCAACCGTCGCGGTAAAGGGTGGTACAGGTGTTTGAACGGGAACACCTTCAGCATCCTCACACTCTCCATCATCATATTCCCATTCACATTGATCCAATTCAATACAAAGTTCCATAGGCACATCATTACATTCAACCTCGTATTCATCCTCTTCAAACCATATATTTCCGTGTACCCAACTGCTGACCAGAAGGTATAGATTGGCATTAGCATCTTCTATATAGACATTTACATTAGGTTGGATTTCAGTGCCCTCCGGGTCAGTATAAATAGTCCCAGCCATATTAAATACATGCTCATTTGCAGAGCCGCCATCATAATGACAGTTTAAACAATTTTGTCCAGAGTTATGAGATTCATCAGCAATCAGCAATGCAAGTGATAACAACAAAAGGGAAAGTAATGTTTTCATAAAATTTCAGCTTTTATTAATTAATCATTTAATCTAGCAGTTAAAAGTGATGTCAGATAATACACTCTAATGCTGAGAGTATCAATGATAGAAATCACACCAAAGTATCCTGTTTTGTGTGAGAGGAGTAATATCACAGGGAGTGCCCCCCAAGGTCTGGGTGGGTGGGGTCTACTTTAACAACACCATAGGTATAGGTATGTCTAAATAGTTTGGAGGGGTTATTTACCCCATTCCTACTTTTTTGCAAAGGCTACTTCAATAGCACCATCTTCTTGGGTTATATTACTATTTTCTTCTTTTAAATAACAAGGTGTTGTCTCTGGCGTTTTTCTGAATTTGACCTTTGGAGATATTGGTAATAAAAACAGCCCCATAAAAATCAAGGGGCTGTAATCTATAAAAGAAGAGCATCAAACACTCTACTTTTGATATGTTTGAAACAGACTACTGGGGAATTACATTTGTTGCACAGGGTCCTTTTTCAGTTGACCCGGCAGTGTAATCAACAGATTGTCCATCTTTCAGGGTCTTAAACCCATCCATTTGAATTGCACTCATATGAACAAATAAATCGTTTCCACCATCTGATGGCGTTATAAATCCAAACCCTTTTGAATCATTAAACCACTTAACTGTTCCTTGCGTTACTTCACTCATTTCTATTTTCCTTAACTTTATTAATTACTTTTACTATTAAGGTGGATAATCTTCACACCTTCTTACCTCTTTAAAAGGGCAGCGAATGTACAATATTTTTCCACTTCCACAACTAATATATTATAATAAATATAAAAAGAGAAAATCTTCTGTAATCTTCAAATTGAGAGTGAGTTATACCTAAATTGAGTTTCTGAGATATCTCTTCAATTTACCCCTATTTCCTTCTTTCTTAAAAAAGATGCTACAATTTTTCCCGTCTTATATTGGGATACCACTGTGCATTTCGAGACCGAATCTTATTGAGCCTATCAATAATAAATCGTCTTCGCCCGTGTCTTATTTCTCTTGTATTTGTATTCATTTTGAT
>DASCRE010000138.1:0-1608 GCA_034408645.1 Fidelibacterota bacterium
TCTTTCATTATCATATATAGGATGCTGCCACCATAAACCTGGTACTAAATAGCGACCTTGTAAATAATGAACATATTCATGTCTAAATAATTCTTCTAAAGTATAAATACTCTCCTGAGGAGTTCGTTCATAGGTAAAAAATGTTCCCCATGATTCAATATAGATTCCACCATTATCTGTGCTTAGGTTATATAAAAAATTATTAAACTGATATTCTCTGGGGGAATTATAAATAATTACATTTAGCACATCATCTGTATTGCCAATTTCTTGGGGATTATCTCTAAGAACTATCCTATGAAATTGAGACTTAACCTCTTTGCTTGCCCAGTATAATAAATTAACTTTCTCTATAGTAACATTTTGTCCAACTAAAAAGTTAAAGGAGCCTCCATCAAAATGGTACGAATCAGGGAGTAACCAAGCTTCAAGCTCATCATAAATATCATCCAAATTAAACATATTTCCATAGTAATCTATGCTACCATATTTCCAGTCTAACATGTAATATGCCCAAACTGTAGGAAGTGTCCATTCACCATATAACTCTATTATTTGTGTTAAAACATCCACTGGCTCATCCGAATCTATAAATATTCCATAATAACCAACCCAATAGGTAAAATTTGAAAAAAGCCATTCTTTATCAAAATCTAAATCCCAAATAAGAGATAAAGAGGATATAGATTCAAATACTGGATAAATCTGATTAAAATACTCACTATCCGACAAATTATCAGAGAATGAATAATCTTGTTGATATAGTGTGTATCTTACTCCATTACCAATCCAATAAACTGCATTAGTGTAATCATTTTGATCAACCCAATTGTTATAATTGTTATAAAAATCATCAAATAGTTGTGATGTTCTATTTAGAATTTCAACATTAGCATAGCCGATACCAATATATGCTCCATATGCATGCGCAATATTCAATTGAGATTCAGTTGTCCCAAATCCAAAGAAACTATTATTCCCAATAGAAAGCATAGAGGGAATTAGGTTCTCTTTAAAGCTATCTTCTGATAAATATCCTAAATCATTCGAATGATAAAATGCATGGTAAAAACCAGCTCTTGTAACTTCAACTAATGTTGGAATTCCATAGTCATCATTCGCTGTATATGATTCACCACGTTCTTCAATTGCATCCATTAATGATAATACTCTGTCTGAATCAATAAAAAATGCATAGGTACCATCCCTATAATCCCAAAGCCCATCTATATCAGACCACTCTATAGAAACAAGCAAGTCTATTAATTCAGAATATGAAAGTGTATTTAAATATTCAATTGTATAATCAGGAGGCCGAGATTGATTATCATGGTTATTATGGATTATCGGTTTTCCTGCAGGAGAATTAAAAAATAAATTTGGATTTAATTGATTATTATTTTCACTAATAGATCTTGAGCAATATTGATTAAAATCAAAAGTTTTATTCTTTGGTAATAAATTATTAGAACTAGAAGAAGCTATAGTAAATAATAATATAAATAGAATTTTTTTCATACTTTAATCTAATAACAAAAAAGCCTCTATAAAAGAGGCTTTCTAATCTTGTGTCGAGGTGGCAGAATTCGAACCTGAAACCGCCTATAC
>DASCRE010000139.1:0-7813 GCA_034408645.1 Fidelibacterota bacterium
ATATTCTATAAATGTTTATATATTATAGTTTATACAGTATTATTAAATCCTTAGTTTAAGTATGGTGTGATATATTATTAGGAATATTATCACAGGTATAGGAAAAATATTCCAACAAATTAAGATTTAAATAATTGTAATTCTGAATGTTCAGACTAAATACTATCCCAACATTTGTCAATTCCCTTCACCAACTAGGAAGGGGGAATCCCCACTTTTTTCATATTGATGTAATTTATTTCTCAAAGTCCGTACACTGATGCCTAGCATATCAGCAGCTTGGGTACGGTTATCACTGGTACGCTTTAAAGTAGAAAAAATAAGTTGCTTTTCAACTTCTGCGATCGTCATAGGAGTTAAATCAATATGGTTTTTATCCTCAATAATCTCATTTTCTGAATTAAGATCAAAATGGTGTATTGTCAAAACTACTTCTTCACCTGAGAATAAAATAGCTCTCTCAAGTAAATTTTCGAACTGTCTTACATTTCCAGGCCAATGTTGACTAGAAAGGCTCTCTAACACATCAGAGTTTACAGATTTTTTTTCGAAACCATATTTTTTCTGAAATTTTGATAGAAAATGCTCGAATAAAATTGGTACATCCCCTGCTCTGTTTCTCAATGGAGGAACTTTTATTGGAAATACGTTCAGTCTATAGAATAGATCCTCACGGAAATCTCCGTCTCTAATTATTTCAAGAACATTTTTATTTGATGTTGCAACGACTCGCACATCTACTTTGATTTCTTTCGTACTTCCCACCCGAGTTATAGTTCCCTCCTGAAGCACTCGGAGAAGTTTTGCCTGCATTGTCAAGGGTGTCTCACTGATCTCATCTAATAAAAGTGTCCCACCATTAGCTTCCTCAAATAGCCCTTTATGCTGTTTTACTGCATTAGTAAACGCGCCTTTTTCATGACCAAAATATGTGCTCTCTACTAATGTTTCAGGAATCGCTGAACAATTGATTTTCAAAAAGGGCTTTTTATCTCTGCTACTATTTGCGTGAATAGATTCAGCAATTAATTCCTTTCCAGTTCCACTTTCTCCCTGTATAAAAACGGGAGCATCACTTGATGAAACCACATTAATCAGATGGAAGATCTCCTCCATTTCCGTACTTTTTCCTATAATTTTTCGATATTTCACATCATCAGATAACTGTTTTTTTAGAATTTTGTTCTCATGCTGTAATCCCTGAAAATCAAAATATTTTTCAATATTTGATTTCATTTGAGGAATAGAAAAGGGTTTTGTAATGAAATCAAATGCACCATTTTTTAATGCATCCACAGCTGTTTCCACCGTTCCATATGCTGTCATAATTAAAAAACCGGTACCCGGCTTGACTTGAAGTACCTTTTCCATTAGTTCTACTCCATTCATTCCAGGCATCATTAAATCTGTTATAACCAGGTCAAAATCAGTTTCAAGTATTTTTTCAAACGCCTTAACTCCATCAACTGCTAAATCAATGTTAAAATCAGATTTACTTAAAGCTTCTTTAATTATATGCCTTAGGCTTCGATCATCTTCAACTACAAGTATATTTTTCATTCATCCTCCTGAAAGGGATTATATAATCAATAAATAGTATCTTTAAACTAATCATTTGCGTTCTCTTTTTTAATTATTAATGGATTTTTAATTAGCTTTTTATAAGACATTTCAGCTGCATGTTCTCTAGATTTCCTTGTATCATATTGCGCATGTTTTTGTTTATTTACAGAACCTACATCTTTTATCATTTTCCTCAATTGTTCATTTTCTTTTCTCAGAGATTGAACCAATTCTTCATTATTAATATTCAAACTATGGGCTTTGATTTCTTCTATTGCTCTGTCAAAAATTGACAATACTGTCTCTATTCTAAATGGTTTGATCAAATAATCGTATGCATTGGTTCGCATGGCTTCTACCGCTGATTTTACCCCAGGATAACCGGTCATGATGATATTAATTGTGTTCGGACTTACTTTAGAGATGGATCTACAAAGATCTATACCAGATTGCCCTGGTAAACGTACGTCCAAGAGAGTAAAATGTATTGGGTGTTTTTTGATTATTGAGAGTGCTGTTTCTATATCACCGGATGTGAAGGTTGTGTAACCATTATTTTCAAACCCAGCAGAAAGAATTTGAGTAATTGTCTCTTCATCATCAACAATGAGAATACTCAGGGAAACATCTTTATTCGTATCTGATTCCCTCATTATAATATTTTGAATGACTGCAATCGCAGATTGTGATAATTTATTACCTGTTCTGGAGAGGATTCATATCATCCATCGATAGTGGTATCCTCTACAGTATTACTTTCTATATTATCAATCTCAATATTATTTTCTGTTTTCTCACTCTCAACTTCAAATTTTATTTCAGATCCCTCCCCACAGCGACAGGTATAGGTAATACCAACAATTTTGTTGCCCTCTAAAATAGGTTCAATTTTACTTTCTATTTCACGAACGTTATTACTATCATTCTCACTTTCTTCGTCGGTGATGTTTTCCATGATTTTTCTCTCATCATTGATATTAATTAATTTTGTTTGAATATTTCTAATTTTATTCCCTTTTATAATTGCATTCTTTTGAGGAAGAGGATTGGACAATTTTTCAGCTAACGGTACAAACTCAGATTCTTTATTATTCATAATATATTTATAACTAGTATAACGTGAATATCTGTTAAATGATTTAAAACCTCTTATATTTTATTGCTATTTTTTTTTAGAGACAATGAGTATTTTATGTTTAATATTAATATAGAATGATGTGTTTATCTTAAGCAAGAATGACTTTTTTCAAGCAAAGTATATTCCGTTTCAATATGTATAGAAGTCATTCCCAATAATATTTTTTCAGTGGGAGTAAATAGAATAAAAAATATCTAGGGCATATTTTTCCCGGTATTTGGAAATATTCTACTATGAATTAATTTGAAAACCAGAATAAAACAACTAAACAAAGCAATACAACATTTAGAATCTGACACGTGGGATAATCAACTTCTCCCTGAATTATCGGAAGATGATCCATTTTCTGTTGTCTTTGAATCTATCAATAAACTATCTGAAAAAGTAAAAGAATCCAATAAATGGTTTCACAAGTTTGAAAAAATATTTAATACAAATGAGTTAAAAGAAATTGATGAGTATGATAAAGATAATTCATTAGAAAATCAATTAATCCATACATCAAAAATGGCACAAATAGGAATAATGGCCACTGAAATCACACATGAAATGACGCAGCCCCTCACTTATTTAAATAACTATTTATATACTCTCTCTGACGATTTAATAACAGATGACCCTATTTTAGAAAATAAATTGAGAAGTAATTTAGAGATCGCAAGTAAGGAAGTAAACCGTCTCATAAATCTTGTAAATCATATTCAGGAATTTTCAAGAAAAGAAACAGAGCAAATTCGAATACCTGTAAAATTTTCCAAGGTTATCAATCAGACTCTTTTATTAATGGATGATCAAATCCAATCATCTAATATCAGATTAATAAAAAATATCCAAGAGGATCTTCCCTATGTAACTGTAAATCCAAATGATATTGAACAGGTCTTTATAAATCTTCTTCAAAATGCAATTGATTCACTAAAAGAAATTGAAAATAATGCAGTACTTGAAATAGTCATTTACCAAAAGAAAGAACAAAGGGAATTTTGTATTGAAATAAATGACAATGGAAAAGGAGTTGATGAGCAAATAAAGAATAAAATATTTACTCCTTTTTTCACTACAAAACCAGCTGGAGAAGGAACGGGACTCGGATTAAATATAATTCAGAAGATCATTGAAAAATATGGCGGTACAATCAACTGCAAATCTTCTGATGGCAAGGGAGCATCTTTTAATATTTCCCTACCAATATAACAAATAGAGGGATAAGCTATAACCAATTGGACGGAATCTAATGTAGAATAATTCCCTTGTGAATTTATATAGTAACTAAATAAGTAAAGATATAATTAGACAATTTTAAGTAGTTCATCCATAATAGTATTCAGAACTTTATCAGATGAATAATCGCCATTTTGGATCTTTTCACGAATACGATCCAATTCTTTATCAGAGGATGATTTCTTTCCAGCATTGTTATCCTTGACAGCAGATGTAGATCTAAAGCTGGTTATTAACGATTCAGCTATATTGTTTAATACTTCGGGCTTTGAATAAAAACCAGATTCAATCCGCTGCTGAAATTTTCCTAAATCTTGAGTATCTGAGACAGGTAATTGTTTAGTTTCACGTACATAACGAGCTATACTCTCTTTTTGAGATATAGAATCGTGTTCCTTTGAAGAAATTTCGACTCTGTCCTTTCTATCAAAAGGTTTTGATAGGTTTTCACCTTTTTTAAGTTCTTGACCCTTATGTGACTTTTCAGATCTTGCACGACGGATTTTATCATCATTCTCAACGCCTTGGATATCTCGACTAAAACCTGATATATCTTTAATTGGTGTCATTATGTCTAATCTAATGTAATGTCAATAATTTGTTTTCTGGACGAACGGATAGACCTGTCCCTACCTATACTATCGGTATGAGAAGACAATTCTTTAATAATTTCTTCTTTCTTCATTGCTAGGTAATCTAACATTTTTGCATCTATTTCTACAAGTTTAAGAGCAATGTATTTTATTTCTTTTTTTATTGTATCAACTTTTAATTTTTGTTGGTCAGAAATAATAAAATTATCCAATATTTTTCTTTCTTTTTCTAATTTCTTTATTAACCCAATTTGTGTATCTCGATGTCCCAATAATTTCACCAAAGATTTTGTGGATAGTGCGGTCTCTCCTTCATTTACTTCCTGAGTTTTATATAATATTTCTTTGAAACATACCAACTCATTTTTCAGTAATTCTTCCAGTTGATCTTTGTTTTTATCCATAGTTTTTAAATATGGTCATGATAGATAATACCACTAATCTCTTCCAACTGTTTAAGTAGATTTAACATTTCCCTGGGTGGTATCTGGCGAATAATCTCACCTGTCTCACTGTCCTTTACCAGAATAACCTGCCTTTCATTTTCGTAATCATATCCAAAGCTAACTTTTGTGCTAAATGCCTTAACATATTCATTAACACTTGCAACCAAATTTGTTATATCTGTTTGGCTGATATCAGTCTCTAAGATTTCTGTAGATTGGTCTACTGTTTTTACTCCTTCAGATAGACGGATCACCTCTGCAGAACCAGAATATTTCTCTACAGCTGGCAACACTGACATCGTTGGATTAATCTCTGTTTGTTCCATAATATTTTTCCTATTCGAATTTAATTATTTTATTTAAAATTATTGATAAACGATTGTTGCTGTGATAGCTGGCTCATCATTGTCTGAATACGGGTAAATTCATCACGTAATTGAATCTCTCTTTTGGCTAAAACCTCATCCCAATATGTAATCCTGGTGTTTAGCTGCAAGATAGAGTCTTGCAATGAACTTTTGCTGGAATCAATACTCCCCCCCACTTTAACAAACGCGTTAACATATGTTTTGACAAGTGTTCCTATTCCGTCGGTTGCATTAAAGAGATCAGACACATTTTTTGTGCTAGAGTTCAACGCCATCTCAAATTTGCTTGAATCTACTATAGAATAATGCCCAGTGGTATCTGATTCAATTCCTAAATCAAAAAGTCGATCATAGGTAGAAGAAGATGTATTGCTTACAATTGTATTTAATTTACTGCGAAGAGTACTTGTCATTTGCCTATACAATCCGTCATCTGCCAATACTCCTCTCTCTTTAGTCTCAGGATTCATTTCTGCGTTCTCTCTCAAATAATCAATAGAACCATTAAAGGCATCCAGAAAATCCTGTACCTCCTTTTTAACACCATCAACGTCCGCAGACACTGTGACAGATTGAGGAATTGTAAAGGTATTTAATAAGTCTAAAGTGACTCCTGTTAACGCATCCGTAACATTGTTACTATCTCTATAAAATGTTAAACCGTTAACTTCAAAATTTGAATTAAGCAGGCTATCAGTTACTCCAGTGCCCACATTAGTGATAAATCCTCCAGAACTTCCGGACATTTGAGAATTATTACTCACTTCTAAACCACTGAGAAAAGAATCTGCGCTATCGGTAAAATCAATCCTGTAACTGTAACCTGATGAGGCACTTTTCAAAACTAATCTTGAATTTCCTCCATCTTCTGACACAACCTCTGCCCTAACAATATCTATGCTATCAAGTTTCTTCTCGTTTGTATCGTTCCCATCATAGTCATGATCTGTTATTAAAGCAGTACTCATTGCATTATTGATTGCTGAAGCAATATCAGCTAACGCTTCAGAATTCTTTTTAGCTAAAGAAGCAGCAGCCACAGTTACATTAATATCGACTCTCTGATATATTTTCTGTCCTTTTGTTGGTGAGTCAGTCAGATTATCCAAATAGTAATGACCCACTTGCATGGTGAATGTCTGATCTGATCCAAACGAAGATAAATCAGTTGAATCAGATGAATATTGTTTGGATACCCTCGTGTCAGATGTTGCTAGCCTTTCCACTGTGATAGCATGAGTTCCCAAGGCTGCATTTGATCCGGCTGTTGCTAACAGATATTCCTCTTTGCTGGATTTTGCTGTTTTTAATGCAAAATAATCTGTGATCTCATCTGTCATACGTTCTGCACTGGAGTTAAGCGCAGAGAGTTTCGAATCCAGGGTTGTTAAGGTTTGCTGCTTTTTTGTGAGTTTTTCCCTGTTTTCAATGATTCGGTCCCTTGGACGGGATTCTAATTGAATATACTGACTGACTAAATAATTAATTGAGTCTCTTGAGTCGAAAATTGAACCAATATCAAATGCCATAATTAATTCTCATAGTTTGTAATTAAGTGTAACATCAATAGACATTCATAGCTTCTACCCAGGCATCCCGAATTTCTTTTAAATTATTTCGAGCTTCATCAAATCTTTTTTTTCGAACTAGATACAATATATATTCATAGTATTGAGTGAATTTTGAAGACATATCTTGGATATCCTCATTATCATCAAAGTTCAGTGAATTAATCAAAATGCCAATTGCTGCTGTGGTTTTTTCAATATCACGTTTTCTACAGCTGGCTATGGCTGCATCATATATGTATGCTATTAATTGTTTAGGACTGGCAGAAAGGATTTTTTGTTCCAAGTATTGATCTTGATATTGCATATAATTTTTTGATTGAATAACTTTTTGATTTTCTATAGTTCTTCTCACAATATCCATGCCAAAGTCAAATAGAAAAATAGAAAAATAGTTCTATTTATACTTTTTATGTTTTTATTATCGGGAGTATAAACCTATTCTTAAACCTATAATCCATTAACTTTTCTTATAATTCTATGACGTTATTTTTTGTTCTCGAACATTATACATCATTGTGGGATAATATTAAAAAAAAATCAGGTTAGAACCTGATTCATTTGATTTAATAATATCAAAAAGAATTACAACAGAGGAAGGGGACGGAAATATTTTCCGTCCCCTTTTATGGTCTAACTATCAGAATGATCCAAATAATTTTAGCACCACTGCTGGTCCACTATTAGCCTGAGCCAATGCACTCACTGACGTCTGCTGCAGAATCTGCAGTTTCAATAATTCCATCTGCTCCACAGCAAAATCAGCATCTTCATATTGACTCCGTACCGCATCTGTATTGGCAACACTTACACTAAGAAAATCCTCTTTTTTACCTAAACGCACCATCGTATCACCAACAGTCTGGATATAACCTGACAGCGCAGTTATAGATGCATCTACAGTGGCTATCGAGCT
>DASCRE010000140.1:0-37086 GCA_034408645.1 Fidelibacterota bacterium
TGGAAAGCGTGTTTACATTAACGTGTAACGAGGGTTCGAATCCCTCCCTCTCCGCAACTGTTTCGTGGGAAAGCTCTTCTGATGAGGGGCTTTTTTGTTAGCGTAATTGTGGTGAATGTACATTGGAGTGGTCAAGTGAAGATAAATTCTGCAGTGAATGCGGAGCTCAGGAAGGAACTTGTGAGTGCTGGTGAGTTTGTGCAGACCAAGAAGATGGTGCTCCTCAAATAGGCAATTTTGGGCTAATATACCCTCTATACATCCCTTTTTCTTGAAATTTGTGTCAATCCCCACCTTTTTCTAAAAAAGTGGGGAAGGGGTTAAAGGGAAGTATTACACTTCCAAATTATTATTAAGCCAAAATATTCAGTCTTTTAAACATTCCATCAGAATCACTACTTGTAACCAGTTCCTTCCGGATTTTACCAGCACTTTCAAAGCCCTTGATGTACCATCCAAAATGTTTCCGCATGAGATTGGTACCAGTGTGATTCCCCTTGGTCTGGATAAGCAATTCCAGGTGACGACGGCAGGTTGATATTTTTTCATCTACGGTGGGACTGTTCGGAAGAGGAGAACCATTCAAATGTGCGATGGTTTCTTTAAAAAACCATGGATTACCCAGGGCTGCTCTTGCTACCATTACAGCATCGCATCCGGTTTCGGAAAACATTATTAATACATCCTTTGAAGATTTGATATCACCATTGCCAATTACAGGGATGGATACGGCATTTTTTAATTCTTTTATAAGCTCCCACTTGGCTTTCCCTTTATAACCCTGTTTTGTTGTTCGTGGGTGTAGGGCAATTGCTTTTACACCCAGTTTTTCCAGACGTGGACCAGCCTCTGTAGAAACAATACTGTGACTGCTCCAACCAGACCGCATTTTCACTGTTATAGGTAGTTCAGGTACAGACTCTACAACAGCAGCGGTAATATCGTCCATGAGACATAAATCTTTTAATGCAGCAGACCCAGCGCCTTTTTTAGTTACTTTGGGTACTGGGCAACCGTAATTGATATCAATGATATTTGGGTTAAATCTGTCTGCTACCATCCGTGCAGCCTTTGCCATGACCTCTGGTGAATCACCAAATATTTGAACACCAATAGGTCGTTCTTCCTCGGTAAACCGTATCATATCCAAAGTTTTTTCATTTTCTCGAATAATACCGTGTGCAGAGACAAACTCAGAATACACTACCCCAGCTCCCATCTCCTTGCACAGGATTCGGAAAGAATGATCCGTTACTCCTGCCATAGGTGCCAGAAAAACTGGAACATCAATGGTGATATCCCCAATCTTTAAAGGGTTAATCATTCAGACCAGTCTTTTTCATAAAACAGGTAGTGTGAGTTTTTTACTCCTAATCGCTCATAAACCTTTTGTGCAGATTTATTTTTTGAATCAACATAGAGCCGAAGTCCTACGACACCCATTTTCTTAGCTCTTGCGACTACATGTTTATGTAGGGAGTTGTATACACCTTTTTCTCGATGTGTCTTGTGTACAAAAACAGATTGAATCCACCAGAAATATCCATTTCTCCAATCGGACCATTCTCTTGTTATCATAAGTTGTCCGGCATTATGTCTGTCAATTTCAGCAAGGTAATACCATCCTAGATTAGGGTTGTGCAAAACCTCTTCAACACCGTGACTTATGGTTGATTTGTCTAGTGTTTTATTTTCTGTTTCCTGAGCCATTTCTACATTGTTCGCAATAATAATATCTAGGTCGGTAATATCCGCTTTCCGTACCTCAATTATATTAATTAAACTTTCCATTTTATTCATGATTTTATTAAACTAAATTTGGCGTCAAAATTTATGCAATATGATAGGAATTTATTATGAGTAGAGTGTGTGATGTAACCGGTAAAAAACCAATGTTTGGAAATAATGTGAGCCATGCCCACAATAAAACACGGCGCAGGTTCAATGTCAATTTACAGAAAAAAAAGTTCTGGCTTCCTGATGAGAAGCGTTACATTACTCTGAATGTTTCAACCAGAGGGATGAGAATTATTGATAAGAGAGGCATTCGAAAAGTAGTAAATGAACTGAGAGCACAGGGACGGAAAATATAGTTCTACCTTTTACAATATTATTTATTAGAAACACTTCCTTTTTATATCCAGTGTAGCAAAACTGGACTCTATCACTTTCTTCAGCCTATTGTTGTTGTCTCCTTATGAAGGCTGGAACTTCAAGGTCAGTTATTTCTTTATGGATTTTCTCGATATGTTTAAATTCATCATCACTGATTTTGGTTGATGTATCACCAAAATGAAATTTCACTTTTTCAGGTGAACCTAATTCATTGTTTCCGTTCTTAGGCGTTCCTTTTTGCAGAATTAATGGTTCATTCTTATCTTCCATTAATTCACTGGAACGTTTGGTTGGAAAATCTGGATATTTTTTATTATCATCAATTATTTTCACTTGATGGATTTGATTAAAACCCGTTGCAATCACTGTAACCTGAATTTCACCATTCATATTAGGATCAAGAACAGCACCGAATATGATGTTAGCGTCTTTTCCAGCTTCCTCAAAGATGATACTGGTTGCTTCATCTACTTCATGTAATGTCATATTTTCATCCCCAGTGATGTTCACCAGTACACCTTGAGCACCGCTGATGGTTCCACTGTCTAACAGTGGGCTTGAAATTGCCTGTTGGGCAGCTAGAACTGCTCGTTCCTCACCAGAGGCACACCCGGTCCCCATAATTGCTTGTCCCATATTTTTCATAACGGTTTCTACATCTGCGAAGTCCAGATTTATCATCCCATGGACATTAATGAGGTCCGAAATTCCCTTTGTCGCTTGATGAAGGATAGAATCAGCCAATAGAAAAGAATCAGATAGGGTTGTGTCTTTATCAACAATAGACATTAGCTTCTGATTGGGGATGATAATAACTGTATCACATACCTTCTTCATTTCAGAAATCCCTTCCATTGCCCGTTCTAGTCGTCGGGGACCTTCAAATTTGAAAGGGAGTGTTACTATACCTACAGTTAGTATTCCCAATTCGTTAGCAATTTGCGCGATAACTGGAGCAGCACCGGTTCCAGTACCTCCGCCCATTCCGCAGGTGATGAATACCATATCTGAACTTTCCATCACGTTTTGGACAGCTTCTTTATCTGTTGTCATTGCTTCAGCCCCAATAGAAGACTTTGCTCCAGCTCCTAAACCTTTGGTCAGGGTCTTACCGATCTGAATACGATGTTCAGCAGAATTATTTTCCAAATCCTGTGCATCGGTATTGATAGCAATGAAATCTACACCGCTCATATCTGCCCCGATCATCCGATTGATGGCATTTCCGCCTGCACCACCGACACCTATGACTTTTAATTTCGCTTTTTGTTCCATTTTTGGGTCAAATTCAAATAGCATTATTTTCTCCTTGTTGGTATGTTTTTAAAATTGTTATTTATTAAATATTATTAAAAGAAACCTTTACTCCAGTTTGATATTCCTTCAACCCATTCCTTCATTTTACCTCCGAGTGATCCGGAACTACCATTCAATAAAACCCTCTCATTTTGAATAAATTCTTTCCAATTTAGTAATCCCATTGATGCTGCATATTTTGGTTCTGATCCCAGCTCGATTACATTTCCACAATTAGAAGGGATTCCAATTCTTGTCTTTATATTCAATTCATTTTCCGATAATTTTGCCAAATGGTTTAATTGAGACCCACCTCCTGTAAGCACAATTCCATATGTTAAAGGACCACCCATATCTGCTCTGGATATCTCTTTGGCAATATATTGAAGAATTTCTCCTGCCCGTGCTTCAATATAACGGGATAATTCGTGTTCTGAAATTGACCTTTTCAGTTGACCATTTTCTGAAGGGAGTTCAAATTCAAGTTCAGCACTGGCCATGGATGCAATTGCAGACCCATATTTAATTTTTATTTTTTCTGCTTCTGCGGTACTTATCTGTAGCATCATTGCTATATCATGAGTTATACTGTTACCACCTATTGGAATGACGGCACTGTGTCTTACTCCACCATTTTGAAAAACAACAAGGTCGGATGTATCCGCGCCAATATCGATTACTGCTACACCCATTTCTTTTTCATCATTGGTTATAACACTTAATGCAGAAGCCAATCCCTGATAAATTATTTCATCAACTGAAATCCCTGATTCTTCTACACAATCCTTTATATTTGTAATCGAGGAAATTGCCACCGTTATAAGATGTACTCGGGCCTCCAATCTCCGTCCAGTCATCCCAATTGGATTGATAACTCCTTCCATTGTATCAATGATATATTCCTGTGGTATCACATGTAAGATGTTACGGTCAATAGGGAATGAAACAGCCCCTGCCATATCCAGGACTTTATGAATATCTTTAGGTTGGATTGGTTGCGCATTAGGCATATGGCCATGTCCATTTGTATGGATTGCAATGGCTCCCTGTGTATTCAATCCCCTAATATGATTTCCGGAAATTGTGATATTCGCCCGATCTATTTTCATATGTGCCATTGATTCTGCATCCCGTACTGCGGACTCAATTTCTTCAATTACTTGATCACGATTCACAATTGATCCTTTTTTCATCCCTGTGGATGGGCTCTCACCTATTCCCAGTAATATAATTTTACCTGTGTCATAATTTATTTTACCGATGGAACAGCAACATTTAGCCGATCCAATGTCTATGCCTGCAAGCGTTGTATAATTCTGGATGAGGGTTCCTTTTTTAATCATATCCATTCCTGTGCAACAAGTTGGCTATCATAGCGGAGGTCAAGTTTTTTATAATCGGTAATGCTTTTATTAAGTAATTGAAGCTGATTTTCAAATTTCAATAATACATTTAATTTTTTTATGTGCTGGTTTTTCCCTAGTACCACTTTGGTAGGTTGTTCGAGTAAAATAATTTCAAAATCTTCATAATTGTTCAATCGTAATTCAGAAATATTCTCAAATAATCTAGTATGATTATCGGCCAAAAAATGAAGAATTTGTTTTGCTTTTGCCATTGACTTTGATTGGGTTTTATTTATTTCAGGATAAGAATTGTCAGATGCAACAAAATGAGATAGGACGGGAAGGGTATAGTCAGTGAATGAACCTCTCAATGGAAATAAGACTCCATGTCTATCCAAAAGCATTGGGGGCGAAGCATTAACCATTGCAATAGGTTGTCGTTCTATTATTTCTATCAATAAACCCCTTGGAAACAATCGACTTACCCTTGCTGAACTTACATGAGAGTGTTTTTCTATTATGGTGGATATTTTTCTAACATCGGTAGAAAAAGTAGATATACCTGTGAAAGAATCAACTAACTTGTGGTATTCTTCAACAGGGATAAGTTTACTACCTGTAAATTTTATGCTGGAAATATTTACATTCTGTGAAAAAGATGACCATTTGAATGAACACCTTATCAAAAGGATTAGCAGTACGCTTACAATTGAGGAAATAATTATTGATGAAACATTATTATTTTTAATTTTCATGCCTCAAATGTTCCTTTTGGGAACCCAAGTGTTTTGATTTCTAAATCTAGATGAATCCCAAATAATTTCGATACCTTTTTTCGGGTAAGACGAATAAGTGATACTAAGTCATCACTGGTTGCGTCACCATTATTGACAAAGAAATTTGCGTGTATTGATGATATTTCTGCACCACCTTTAACTGTCCCTTTTAATCCGGCTTGATCAATAAGATAACCGGCTGCTGTATTTTCTGGATTTTTAAAAATACTTCCTGCAGATCTAACACGCAAAGGTTGTGACGATTTTCTCCCCTGACTTGCCTTCTGTCTTTTTTTCTCGATATTGATTGGGTCATCCTTTTTTAAAATGAATGAAGCGCCTATAATAATCTCATTCTTTGAGAAACTGGAAGAACGATATTGAAAACGTATATTCTTTGATGAGTATTGTTTTTTAGTTCCATTCATTTTAATGACATCAACGTACTGGAGGCACCTAGAGATTTCTCTACCAAACGCCCCCGCATTCATCACTAGAGCACCACCAAGAGTTCCCGGTATACCAATCAGACTTTCCAATCCTGTAAGGTTATTACTGATGGATAATTTTACAAGTTTTCCCAACATGGCTCCGCTTTCTACATAAATCATCGTCTCAGATAAAAACGTGATTTTCCTCATTGATTTTTCTAACGAAACAACTATTCCTTCTATTCCAGAATCGGAAACAAGGAGATTAGACCCTGATCCTACAAAATTAACTGGTATGTTCTTCCTCTTGGCAAATAATAAAATATTTATTAATTCCTTTTTATTCTTTGGTTTGATATAGAAGGGAACAGGCCCACCAATGCCATAAGTTGTATGTTTTGACATGAGCTCGTTAATGAGGCAGATTCCACTTATCATATTCGTTATTTCTTTCTCATACTCCATTATAGATATGATTTAGTGGTCAAATGTTTAAAGTATTCTTGGCAAAACCGCCAAATATTTCCTGCACCGATTGTGATAACCATATCACCCGGCTTCACAAGCTTATCTAAGGAATTTATTATGTGTTCCCATTCTTTGATATACAATGATTTTGGATGATTATTTTTTTGAGCTGCATAGACAATCAATTCGCCTGATACTCCATCAATCGGTTCTTCTCTTGAGGGAAATATGTTGGTTACGATTAAGACATCCGCTATCAAAAATGCGTCAGCAAAGTCTTGATAGAAATCCCGTGTTCTTGTAAAA
This sequence comes from Fidelibacterota bacterium, assembly GCA_034408645.1. GTDB lineage: Bacteria > Fidelibacterota > Marinisomatia > Marinisomatales > AB-629-J13 > AB-629-J13. The sequence goes on from DASCRE010000140.1 coordinate 6,739, forward strand.
AGATGAGGTTGAAACACTGCAATAATTCTTCGGTTCCAACCATCTTTTGCCGCATCTAATGTTACCCGTACTTCTGTTGGATGATGTGCATAATCATCTACAACCATCACATCATGGCATATGCCTTTTATTTCAAATCGTCTCTTTACACCTGAATAAGATTGAATTCCCCGTGATATAGCTGAAAACGGAATACCCAACTCCAATCCTAGAGTAACGGAAGCTAAAGAATTAGTAACGTTGTGCTTTCCTGGGACATCAATAGAAATTTCACCTAATAAATTTTCATCCTTGGTTACTTGAAATGTGCTCTCACTTCCTGTGTGACTGATATTTTGAGCTGAGACTTGCGAATCAGAAGACAACCCATATGTTAAGATGGATCTTCGAATATCTGGCATTATTTCTACTAATGCAGGGGAGTCAGAGCATACAATGACTGCACCATAAAATGGGACTGAGTTACAAAAAGTAAGGAAAGCATCCTGTAATTCTGTTAGACTTTGGTAACAATCAGTATGTTCTAACTCAATATTTGTTACAACACTGATTGTAGGTCGTAACGCAAGAAAACTGCGGTCAAATTCATCAGCTTCAACTATGATTATCTCTCCTCTTCCAAGCATTGAACCTGACTCAATATTCTTTACATGCCCTCCAACTACTAAGGTAGGTTCCAATTTTCCTTCTGTTAAAACGGAACCAATTATAGATGTGGTGGATGTTTTCCCGTGAGTTCCTCCAACGGCAATACTTGTGGATTTTACCGCGATTAATTCTCCAAGCATTTCAGCACGTTTAATTACTGGAACTCCAAATTCCTGGGCAGCCACAATTTCCGGGTTATCATCATGGACTGCACTTGAGTATACCAGTACATCACTATTTGTTACATTCTCCCTCTTGTGACCATAGTGAACTATTGCTCCTTTGTCTATGAGGGACATTATTATAGATGATTCACGCAAATCTGACCCACTTACTTTAAATCCTAGATTTAGAAGTAAGTCTGCAATTCCACTCATCCCTATACCTCCAATTCCTACAAAATGTACATGGTTTACTTTTCGGAACATCAGGCTGTTGCTATTTCGATAATTTTGTTGGTAATTAATTCTTTGGCATTTGGTTTACTCATAGATTTTGCCTTGTTACCCATTTCTTTCAATGTGATTTTATCGTTTACTAATTTTATGACGGTTTTCAAACATGTTGTTAAATCCAGTTTTTTTTCGCTCAATAAAACAGCTGCTTTTTGGTCAGATAACACTTTAGCATTATTGTATTGGTGGTTTTCTGAAGCGCCAGAGAAAGGTATCAAAATGCTTGCTTTCCCTACTGCCATAATTTCGGATACAGCCAATGCCCCTGATCGTGATATGATTAAGTCACAAAGTGCATAGGCATCTGCCATGGAATTAATGAATGGTATAACACGAATCGTTTCTGAATCAAAATGTTTATATTGGTTGTAATGATTATCTCCAGTCTGCCATAAAATCTGAATCTTGTTATATTGTAACTTTTCGATGATATCTTCTAATAGATGATTTAGGAAAAGTGATCCTTGACTACCGCCGAAAACAAAAAGTGTGTTTTTATTTGGGTCCAAATTAAAAATTCTTCCGCCTTCATCCCTGTTCCCATACATTATATCCGTACGAATTGGATTCCCAGTGAGAAAACACTCAGCTTTGAGATAGCGATGGGCTTCTTCAAATGCTGTACAGACAATTTTCGATTTGGAAGCATACAAACGAGTTGTTAGTCCGGGATAAGAATTTTGTTCTTGTAAAACGACAGGCAATTTATTTTTCAAAGCTATTTTAACTGGAATAGCGCTGGCATATCCTCCAGTTCCAACAACAACTTGAGGCATAAAGGTATTGAAGATATCCTCTGAAATTGATGTGGATTTAAAATAATAATAGGGGAGACTCAGGTTTTTTATTATAGATTGAAAATCAAAACTTCTTTGCAACCCTTTCATAGGCAGTAAAGTATGAGGGAGCCTTTTCACGGGTAGAACTTTTGACTCGATTCCATAATTTGAACCCATGTAATGTACAGTGGCATTTTTATATATAGATTGAATACTTTCTCCGATGGCAATTGCCGGAAAAAGGTGTCCCCCAGTGCCTCCCCCTGCAATAAGAATTCTAAGTTCATCCATAAATTCTCTTGTTTTGTAAATTAGATAAAAATACTGATCTTTTTCTCTGACTTATGTTTAATAAAATTCCTACTTCGATCAATGTAACAATTAAACCGGACCCTCCATAGCTCACCATTGGAATTTGTAGGCCTGTTACCGGTAAAATTCCTGTTACAACGGCAACGTTGATAAACGTGTAACAGATTAAATTGAAGCCAATTCCTACTGCTAGAAAAATTCCAAATGGGTCTGTACACTCTTTGGCTATTTTAATTCCCCTTCTGTAGATCAGGATAAAAAGGAACAGTAAAAACATTCCACCCAGAAAGCCAGTTTCTTCACCTATTATTGCAAAAATGAAATCCGTATGGGGAGTGGGTAGAAATTGATCTTTTTGCATGCTCTGTCCTAACCCCAAACCGAATAAACCTCCATTACCAAGACTAATGAGTGATTGTGATGCTTGATAATTATTGGCACCCTCATGGTTAAACCATGCTAAGAGTCTATCTAATCGATATGATTTTAACAACAAAATAGGGACCGATAGGGCGATTCCTATCGACCCACATGCCATCAACTGAGATATTTTCGAACCGCCAATGAACAATATCACAAATCCAATTAGTACAATTACCATTGCTGTACTGAAGTCTGGTTGTAAGACAATTAGAGTGAATATTGCAACCAGCATAAGCATAGGTGGAAGCAAACCATTTGTAAAATCGGTCACTTTACGATGATTTGTATCCAGATAAGCAGCTAAATAAATGATAACAGATAATCGGGCAAAGTCAGATGTTTGGAATGTAAATGGCCCTAAATGAATCCACCTTGCAGGGAATGTACTACCGGAAACGATTTTGAGAATCAATCCTAGAGAAAGCAATCCAACTGACACACCAATCAAAATTGGTGCCCATTGTTTTAACTTCCTATAATCTATAAATATAAATGCTGTCATGGCGCACAAGGCAATGAGCAATCGTTTTAAATGAGCGGTCAAATACATTGAGTTTGTCTTACCACCAGTTAGATGAACAGATTGAGCTGAACTTGCGCTGTAAAGCATGATTAGTCCAAACGCAGCGATAACTAAGATTTGTCCGAGAAGGATATGATCAATATGTCGCTTAATAAGATTTAAATGATGCATTGAATTAAATTTGCTCTAAAACATATTTTTTAAAGCAGTCGCCTCGTTCTTTATAATTATTAAATTGATCGAAACTTGCACAACCGGGAGATAGCAAAATGATATCCCCCGGATGAGCAATTGAACGGCTCAGGTCCACCGCTTGTTTAAGACTATCTGAACTAAACAGTCTTACCGAATCCCTCAATGCGGTTATAATTAATTCCTGAGCCTCGCCATATGCAATAACAGCGTTTACGTTTCCTGTATGTGGAAGGAGTTCATTAAAATATCCGCCCTTAAATAATCCTCCAAGAATGAGAATCACAGGCTGAGTAAAACTGTCCAAAGCGCACTTTACTGCATCAATGTTTGTTGCTTTGGAGTCATTTATATATTTAATCCTATTTTCTGTATGAAAATGTTCCATTCTATGGGAAATTGGATGGAAATATTTTATTGATTCAGAAATGTGAGATTCTTCAATACCTAGCAAGTGAGCTGTGGTTGCTGCGGCAATGATATTTGAATAATTATGTTTTCCTATCAAAGATATTTCATTGAGTGTGATAAAAGTTTTATGATTCTTCTTAATTATTCTGGTTTCATTTAAGCCAAAATGAAAAGACTGCTCAGGATTCAAACTGAACGGAATATTATTAATATGTGAATTTTCAAAAGTATATTTTATTCTGTTATCATCTTCATTATATACTACATAAGTATTCTCATCCTGATTTATTGATAATTTAATTTTTGCATTTAAGTACTCATCAATTGTTCCATGACGGTTTAAATGATCTGGAGATATATTAAGAAAAATACTGACAAATGGTTTAAAGTGAATCAAGAATTCAGTCTGAAAGCTAGATATCTCAAGAATAAAATACCGTTTTGGGTTCGGGTTGATTAAATCATCAAGAACTTTCTGTGAAAAAGAAATACCTATATTTCCTGCTAATACTCCGTGTACAGTATCTGTCTGGAAAATAGCTTCTAATAATTTTGAAGTGGTTGTTTTTCCATTTGATCCAGTAACTGCGAGAATTGGTGCATCTGTAAACCAGCTTCCCAGTTCCAATTCTCCAATTATGGGGATGTCATTATTTAGGACGTTTTGAATTACATCAGTGTTTTGTCCAATTCCAGGTGATACAACTATGAGATCACTATCCAGGATTCTTTCACTGTGAGTCCCCGTTTCAAAGGGGATATTTATTTTATTTAATTCAATAGAATAATTATGGACGGCTGAGATTTCTTGGATATCACTCACAAACACTTCTGCACCCAGATGATGCAGTAATTTTGCAGCTCCTACTCCACTGATTCCCATTCCGAGGATAGTAACTTTTTTATTTTTAAGGGTTTTTGGGATAGTCTTAGATATATCCATTAGCGAATCTTAAAAGTAGTAAGAGAAAATAATGCCAAAAGAATACCGATAATCCAGAATCTAACTACCACTTTTGTTTCAGACCAGCCAGCTAATTCAAAATGATGATGAATTGGTGCCATATTGAAAAGCCTTTTACCTTTACCTTTTTTCTTTTTGGTCCACCTGAAATATCCAATTTGTAGTAGGACGGAGCATGCTTCCCAAACAAATACTCCCCCAATGATAATCAGCAACAACTCTTTTTTTAATAACACTGCTAATGTTCCTAGGGCGGCACCAGCGGAAAGAGAACCAACATCTCCCATAAAAACTTGTGCAGGTGGAGAATTAAACCAAAGAAACCCGAGACAGGCTCCAGCCATAGCAGATGTAAATATAGTCAGTTCACCTGCTCCTGGAAGATATACAATATTTAGATAACTTGAAAAATCTATCCTTCCAGTGATATAGGCAATTGCTCCAAAAACTGTAAAAGCTATTGCTAATAGTCCGGTCGCAAGTCCATCAAGACCATCAGTTAGATTAACCGCGTTTGACGTTCCTGTTATAACAAATAAGATTACTAAAGGGTAAAAAAATCCGAAGTCTAAATTATAGTTTTTCAAAAATGGAACTGATGTGATGGTATAAATTCCTTCCCAATTACCCATATTGTATATCCAAACGCTGATTCCAATACCTAAAAGAGTTTGACCGAATAGTTTGTATCTGGCGATGAGCCCTTTTTCGAAATTTTTAACTACTTTTAAATAATCATCAATAAAACCAACTAGCCCCATCCATATTGCTGCAAATATTATAATTTGAATGTAGGGGTTTGTCAGGTTTGCCAATAGGAGGGTAGGGAGGAGTACTGCAATTAATATGAGTACTCCTCCCATTGTGGGTGTTCCTTGCTTTTGTATGTGGGTATGTGGTCCGGTGGATCGTATTTTTTCACCAATATGGTGAGTTTTGAGCATGTGGATGACCTTCGGACCGAAGAGAAAACTTATTAGTAATGCAAAAATAGCTGCAAGTGCAGATCTGAAAGTGATATATTGAAATAGATTTAGTAGTGACCAATATGATTTTAAAGGATAAAGAAATTGGTAAAGCATTAGTGAAAAATCCCCTGAATTACTGTTTCCATTGCCATCCCTCTAGATCCCTTAAATAAAATTTTATCTCCTTCTTTGAACGAATCTTTCAAGGAGGTAATTAATTCATTTTTGGATGAATAGTGCCTATGTTTTATGGATGAATTTAGTTCCATATCGGTAAATATAGTTTTCTCTCCCAAAAGATACACAGCGTCTAATGCGCTTTGTTTACATTTTTCCCCTATTTTTCGATGGTGCAATTCTGTGTCCTGCCCTAATTCAAACATATCTCCAAAAATGAAGATTTTTCGTCCATTTCCCCCGAAAGCCATTAAATAATCGAGTGCAGCGATGGTTGATTCTAAATTTGCATTATAGGTATCATCAATAACAGTAATAGAATTAATTTGTTTTACCTGACACCTTCCCTTCGGATGGTCAAAGGTTGTAATGCGTTCCCTAAACACATTCCACTCAATTCCAAGAGTGATAGATACGGATGCTGCTGCAATTACATTTTTTAAAAAAGTTAGATTCCGGGAATCTGTAGATATTTCCTCCGAATCAATAATTAAAGTCAAACTTCCATCATTTTCAGAGATAATATCAGCGGGAAAATCACAGGTTGGTGTTAACCCATAAGTTATTTTTTCCCCAGAAGAGGGAAGGGCACTGATTTTTTCATCTGCCTTATTAATAAACGCAAAACCGTTATTTAATGATAGAAATAATTCCCCTTTTTCCTTTGCGATTTCCTCCACAGATCCAAATCCCTCTAAATGTGCAGGAGCTATGTTAGTAATAAGTCCATGATTCGGTTTAGTCAATTCGCATAAATAACGAATATCTCCTTTTTGATTTGCACCTAATTCTAAGATAGATATTTCATGGGATGAAGTCATAGTTAACAACGTTAGCGGAACCCCAATGGATGTGTTATAATTCCCTTTGGTGGCGTGAACATTCATATTTCCATTCAAAACATGTTTTATTAATTCTTTTGTTGATGTTTTTCCATTTGTTCCTGTGATACCGATTACAGGGATATCGATATTTTCTCTCCATAAACTGGCAGTTTGGCCTATAGTTGTTAAAGGATCATCAACTCTAATTTGTTGAATAGTTTTACATTCTTTCTGAATTTCTGATACCAAAGCTGCACTGCATCCCTCTAACTCTACATCGGGAACAAAATTATGTCCATCATTCCGTAGACCAGATAAAGCTATGTAGAGGTCCCCTGGTTTTACATTCCGACTGTCAATCGTAATACCCATGATATCTGAATCCACCTTGACACTGGAAATGTCAGAAAAACATTCTGTAAATCCCGCTGGATCAGGTAAGGCAATTCTCATGAAATAAACTCCTTTACAGTGTCTACATCAGAATAGGGTATCCGTTCATTATTTATTTTCTGGAAATCTTCACATCCTTTTCCTAAAATTACAACTGCGTCCTCAGGCTTCAGATTCTCAAGTGCATTTATCAACCCCCTCTTTCGATCGGGGTAAATTGTGAAACAATTGGATGAAAATCCTGAAACGATATCAGCAGCTATATTATCAGGATCTTCATTCCTTGGATTGTCGGGGGTTATATAACAATGGTTTGAATAGTGTTCTGCAATGGACGCCATGATGGCACGTTTACTTTTATCCCGGTTTCCGCCAGCCCCAAATACGGTTTGAATATGTCCGTTTATCAATGACTTTACTGTTGAAAAAACTTTTTCATATGCATCTGGTGTATGGGCATAGTCGATAATAATTGTTCCGGAATTTGATTTTTTAAAATACTCCATTCTTCCAGGGATATGTGTGCAATTTTTTATACCATTCTCAATAGAAGAAGAGCAAATATTCATACTATGTGCAGTTGCAACAGCCATCAATATATTCTCCCTATTGAAATCTCCTATTAAGGGGGAGTGAATTGGATATATTTTATTGCCTGCTATTATCTCACCATCAATCCCATTAAGAGTTGATTGAAATACAGAAAATTGAATCATATCCTTCGAGATTGAAGATGTAGATACAACAGGAGCTGGACATATAGTTTTTAATATTTTTCCATATTGACAATCCAGATTAATAATAGCAGTTGCGTCAAGAGGAAGCATCTTGAATAATTTAGCTTTTGCTTGAAAATAGTCTTCCATTGTATGGTGATAGTCTAAATGATCTTGGGTTAAATTGGTAAACACTGCATAATTAAAATTCACATCGGCAACACGAAATTGTTCAATAGCATGAGAGGATACTTCCATAATTAAATGAGTTGTACCATTATTAATTAACTGATTAATTGTTTTATGTAGATTCACTGGATCCATGGTCGTGAGCTTTTTTTCTTCATTATATTGTTTTGTTTTTAATCCCAACGTACCTAAAACAGCAGATTCTTTCCCGTCAGCTATTAAAATGGAGTTTAATAGATAAGCAGTAGATGTTTTTCCATTAGTACCAGTTATTCCCGTAATATTTATTTTTTCAGATGGATTATTATAAAATTCCGAAGCCAGTTTTGATAATGCACGCCGGGGGTTTGCTACTGATATGAGAGGGATGGAAACAGAACCAACATCTCTACCATTTACCAGAACGGATGCTGCGCCATTTTCAATCGCTTCTTGTACATATTGATGTCCATCTACAGAATGGCCCGGGATAGCAATGAACATATCTCCTTGGACCACTTGCTTAGAATTAGTACATAATCTACTGATCTCTATATCATCTGTTACTAAATTTAGTGGATTAATATTTTTTACCAATTCTGTGAGTTTTTTAGGCATTTTAATTAAGTCCAATGACACAAGTTGAACCGCAGGTTTTTATTAAATTGGGCTTTGGAGATTGCCAATGCACAATTCCAGAACCGTGAACACTATAATCAAATCCACTTTCCTTTATTTTTCTTACAGCTTTTAATAGACTCATTTGGCGCACATCCGGAACGATACAATCTTTATTTTCATCAATTCCTGGGTGATTTAATAGAGTAGGATCTTGGATATTTTTTGTAAATACATTTTTGTTTGAAGCCCATACATTATTTCCATTTAGGATTTCTTTTGGTTGTATTTTATGTTGAAATGAGTCATCCATGTTTATTATCCTTTGGGCGACATTTCGAAAAACAGGCGCTGCCCCTATACTGCCCCAATGGGAACCGAATTTTGGTTCATCAATTATTATTACGCCTAATAGCAATGGTTTTTCTGCAGGAAAGAATCCAACAAAATTGGAAATAAATTTAGTCTCGGAATAAGATCCATTAATAAATTTTTCAGCAGTTCCGGTTTTTCCTGCTATATCCCAGCCAGGGATTGCGGCAGATGATCCGGTACCCATTTTAACTGTTTTAACAAGAATATTTTTTATTGTTTCCGTTGTTTCTAAGGAAGCAACTCTGCGATGAACTTTGGAATTGTTATTTTTCATTATTTTACTGTTGTGACTCATTATCTGTTTGACAATTTTGGGTCTAAGTAAATAGCCTCCATTCGCAATTGCGGAATACGCTGATGCTAATTGTAAAGCGGTCACACTGATTTCTTGCCCCATTGAGATAACTCCTGGTGAAATCTTGCTCCAATTGTGTGGTTCTCTAACGAATCCCTTGGACTCACCAGGTAAATTGATATCTGTTTCAATTCCAAATCCAAATTTTTTTATATATTGATATAAGGATTGACCCTGTAGGAGTTCCGTTATTTTTATTATCCCTACATTACTTGACTGTTCTAGTACTTGGGAAAATGTTAAAAGACCGTACTCCTCATGATCCCGAATTCGCACCCCGTTGTAAAAAAAACTTCCATTCTCACAGAAGAATTCGTCATCGACACCCACTATTTTTTTATCAATAGCAGCAGTTGCTGATACAATCTTAAAGGTGGATCCAGGTTCAAACTGGTCAGTTATTGCCTTTATTTTTTGATACTCTAAAGGATAGCTACTGGGATGATTTGGGTCAAAACTAGGGATAGAAGCCATAGCTAAAATCTCACCTGTTTCCGGATTCATAAGAACACCTGTCGCTCCTTTTGCATCTGTCGCATTCATCTGTTTTTTTAATTCGTCTTCCAAAATACATTGATATTCAATATTCAGTGTCACTTGTATATTGGAACCGTTGGAGGGATTTACATAAGGATAGCTATTGTCCCGTTTACTTTTCCCTGTTCCTGAACGTTTCTTCATAATCCATCCAGATGTTCCTGTTAAAACGGAATCATATTGTTTCTCGATCCCACTTAATCCCCGACTATCTGGATCAGTGAATCCGATTAATTGGCTTCCAGTAGAGCCAAAAGGATAATGCCTGAAATAATCCTTCTTAACTATAACTCCATAATTTTTGAGGTTTGATATATAATCACACTGAGAATCAAGTATATTTCTTTCCAGGAAAACGAAGGGCTCTTGTGAGTTTAGTTTTTCCAAATAATAGGCAGTAGGTTTTTCCGTGCATTGACTCAATATATGAGCTACAGAAATTTTGTCAATAATATCAGATGGTTTTCCACATAGTGTGATATGAGAGATATTTCTGGTTAAAAGCACATTACTTCGATCATAGATATTTCCACGAGATGCTTGCAAAACTTCTTTATGTTGTCCTTGTAGAAACCCGTTGCCAACATAAAATTCATTTTCGAGAACTTGAATTTGGAATAATCTAGAAATAAGGATGCACCATCCGAGGACCACAAAAGATGAGAGAACAGTAATTCTTGTCCGATATCTTAGAAAAGATTTTGTCAAAAACTGCTCAAATTGTCCGGATTAATATGGATGGAAATTGATTCGGGCTTAGCAAATACCATCCCCCAGTTCATTTTTGCTTTTTTAGCAATTACGTCAGGTCTTGATAAAGCATTAATTTCACTTTGCAAGAGATGGATGTCATTCATTAATTCTTCAACTGTTTCTCTCTGAATATCGAGGGCATACAGCGAATCATCAATTTCCGTATATACCCAAAGATATAGCACCAATCCTCCTATAGATAAACAGGTAACGACATAGAAAAACAATGTGTCAATTATATTCTGAACTTTTTTTGAATTGCGTTTTTTATTTGGCATTTTTTAAATTTTTTCTGCCGCACGAAGTTTTGCACTTCTAGATCGGGTGTTTGCACTTATTTCTTTTTTTGAGGGAATTACCGGCTTTTTTGTTAGTATTTTGAGCGACCCGTCTTTGTTTAATTTCTTAAATGCATGTTTTACCAGGCGATCCTCTAGTGAATGGTAACTGATGATGACAATTTTTCCTCTATTAGATAGATAGTCAATGAATATGTTTAAGAATTGTTCGAGTATCTCCAATTCTCTATTAATTGCAATTCTGATAGATTGAAACACTCTTGAGAAAGATTTTGTACGGTTTGCAGGTGGTGTTGATTTTTGTATAATATTTTTTAAATCGAATGTTGTTTTTAATCTTGTTGAATGATATATATTATAAGCGATTTTTCTTGCATATCGTTCCTCACCAAAATCTTTAAGGATCTTTTCCAGATCCTTCAGTGATAATTTCTTTAAGTAATTGGTGGCGGTTATACCGTTGGTTTGATCAAATCGCATGTCTAACAGAGAATCTTGAGAATATGAAAATCCACGATTAATAGATTCCAATTGAAAAGAGGATAACCCTAAATCAAGCAATATTCCATCCACTGAATGCACTCCCTCTTTTTGTAGAATATCAGGAAGATGATGATATGAATTATGATGTAGAGACAGTTGAGCATTAGGAGTGGAGAAATTCTGATGGCACATATCCAATACTTCAATATCTCTGTCAATTCCTACTATTTTCCCTCGAGGAAAAAGATGGGGAATAATATGTTTTGTGTATCCGCCTTGGCCAATAGTTCCATCCACATAAATAAGATTTGATTTGATATCTAGATAATATAGTACTTCCTCCACCATAACTGGTATATGATGAAGCGCTGTGTTCATTACAAGATAATCTTTTCAGCCAATTCATCGAATGCTTCTTTATTTTGAGATAATACTTGTTGATCAAAATTTTTAAGTAAACTTGGGTTCCAAATTTCAATTTTGTTTATCAAGCCGATTATGGATACCTGCCTGTCGATCTTAGCATAGTCCATCAATTCAGTTGAGAGAAGTATACGACCTTGTTTGTCATAGGATACAGTAGATGCAAATCGAGAATATTCTCTAGTAAACGCACGGTTGACCTGGGAAGATGACTGCTCTCTAAGTTTAGTGAGCACTTTGTTCCATTCCACTAGGGGGTAAACCCAAATACACTGATCCATTCCTTTGGTAATCGCAAAGGAATTATCATTTTCCGGAGAAAGGACTTGACGAAATTTCGCCGGTATATTGACCCTGCTTTTTGGATCAACAGTGTACGAATATTCTCCTGTAAATGTATTTGGACTATGTGACATTTTATGTTAAAGAAAGGTATAACTACCCACAATTACCCACAAGTCTAATAATATTACCCACTAAAATCAAATATAATTTTACAATTACTTGTTTAAGTTTTGTCACAAATATATGATGTATAAAAAAAGGATTAATCTAGTTAGATTAATCCTTTTCAAATTGTTGGAGTAAAAGAGGAAGTATTACTGTTTTTTGGTATATTCCCGGACAGAATAAGATGGTGGATTTTCGGTTATTCTAATCTTTATAGGATTTAAGAGATTTTGGAATCTATCTAAAGTAATTTCTTCTGATTTCCCTCTGATAGAAAGTGTTACATTTTTTGTATGATCGATTATAAGAGTTAAAGTACTATCAATGTAAAATGGTTCATTTCTCTCTCTATTTAGGATAGTATGAGAAAAATTCGTCGAATCATATGAAGTAAAAACTGACAAATGGCTTACAGTTTTGATTGTAAATGAATAGGGGGGGGGAACTCTAACAGATGTTCCTCTAAGTTACCTTTTATGTATTTTGTATTTAAATTATTTATATAGTCCATCGCAGACAGCTGTGAATCTGGATGAGTAGAGAGATTTGTAATTTTACTGATAATAATTATTCCAAATATCCAGCATGAAAGTAGTAGAAGACCTAATTTCATTTTACCCCTTTTAATCTTAGGAGTTTTGTCTGTTTCAATAATTTTTCCCCCTGATATGCTTTTCGGTATAGTAAGGAGGGTTTCCGATATTTTATTTCTATTTTCTTTTTTTAATTTTGGTGAAAATTTTCTATCAATTTGTTCAAATTGATTCAGTAATTTTTCCGGATTTAAACCAATTTCAGTACTATAGGCTCGAAAAAATAGTCTAATATATGGTTTGGGAAGAAGATCAAACTCTCCATTTTCTAAAGCAATTAAAAATTTAATGTTAATTTTTGTTCGAGTTTGGATTTCTTCTAATTCGATTCCACGCTGAATACGTGTATCCTTGAGTATTTTATAAAAATCAGACATAATCTAAAAGGTGGAATTTAAACTGAATATTTCAACAATAAAGATGTAAATGATTTCATTATAAAGGTATATAATGGAGAATCCGAACATAAAAACTTAATATAGCAACAGAGTACTTATTTGGTATTAATAGGTGATTTAATTTACAGAAATGCTTTATTGAGAAAAATCTTAAGGTTGGTTATCTAATTTATAATGCAATATATTACGGATAGAATATCTTTTAATACATATAAAAAAAATATTAGAATTGCGGGCTATACTCGAACCATAATTTTATGTTTGATAAGATCACTGATAAATTCACCACTGTTTTTCAATCCTTAAGAGGGCTGGGGAAGATTACGGAAACGAATATCCAAACTACGGTACGGGATATACGAATTATTTTGTTGGAAGCGGATGTAAACTACAGCATTGTAAAATCGTTTATTGAAAAGGTAAAAATTCGTGCTGAAGGAACGAAAGTTATTAAATCTATCAAGCCTGGTGAGCAGTTCATTAAAATTATTCATGATGAATTAGTTTCTCTATTAGGTGGTACAGTTTCTCCGTTAATATCGGGAGGGAAGAACCCAAAAACTATATTGCTGGCAGGATTGCAGGGTTCTGGTAAAACCACCACAGCAGCAAAAATTGCCAATTATCTGAAAAACAAGGGATGTACAAGCTTGTTAGTAGCTGCAGATGTGTATCGCCCTGCGGCAATTGAGCAGTTAAAAACTTTGGGAGAGCAGGTAGATATACCTGTTTTTTCTTTAGGTAAATCTGATCCAGTTATCATTTGCAAGAAAGCAGTTTCTGAAGCAATTTCTCTTGGGCTCGATTATGTTATTTTGGACACTGCAGGACGATTACATTTGGATGGAGAAATGATGGAAGAAATTCAATCTATCTATGAAAAAACACATCCTGATGAGATATTATTTGTGGTGGATGGTATGACAGGTCAGGATGCAGTTAATTCAGCAAAAATATTTTCTAAAACCTTATCACTTACTGGGACTATACTTACTAAAATGGAGGGAGACAATCGTGGAGGTGCAGCTGTATCAGTGACTGAGGTTACAGGAGTCCCCATAAAGTTTCTCGGGGTTTCAGAAAAAATGAATGGGTTAGAGGTATTTGACCCCATACGGATTGCAGATAGAATTTTAGGGTTAGGCGATGTAGTTTCGCTAGTTGAGAAAGCGCAGGAATCTATAGATAAGGATAATGTGCAATCCATCCAAAAAGTGCTTTCCGGAAAAGAATTTGATTTAAATGATTTTATATCTCAGATTAGGCAAATTAAGAAGATGGGTTCACTGACCCAGATTGTTGGAATGCTGCCTGGAGTGAACAGAAAAATGATGAAAAAGATGAATTTGAATGAGAAACAGTTGGTGTGGTCAGAAGCTATAATTCAATCTATGACTGTTCAAGAACGATGCCAACCCAAAATAATAAACGGTAGCAGGCGAAAACGGATTGCAGAAGGTTCGGGAAGAACCATTCAAGAGGTAAATAAATTAATAAAAGAATTTTTCCAAATAACAAAAATGATGAAACAGATGAGCAAAAAAGCATTTCCTCAGATGAGAATGAAAAAATCTGGATTACATTTTACGACACTTAATTAAGGAGATACAGTTTGGCTACTCGAATACGATTAAAACGGTTAGGACGTAGGAATAAACCTTTTTACCGCATCATTGTCATAGATTCAAAGAAGAGGCGTGATGGTGCTGCCATAGAAGAAGTTGGATGGTATGATCCTATTCTTAAAAAAGACAAGAATTTTATTCTAGAAGAAGATCGCATTTTACATTGGCTTTCTCAGGGAGCACAGCCAACAGATATAGTGAAGAATATGATGAAAAAAACGGGTTTATCCCATCGATGGCACCTAATAAGATTGGGATTAAGTGATGATGAAATTGAAAGGAATATGCAAAAATGGCAATTAGACAGAGAATTAACTTTGAAACAAAGGGAAGAAAAAGAGTTGGAAAAATCTGTTTTAAAAAAGAAGGAAGCTGAAAAAGAGAAAGAAGTAGAGGAAGAGGTAAAAGTTGCCATTGAATCTAAAGATAATGCTGAAGATTCAGAAGAGGAGCCGATGGATGGAACTGACGATGAGTCAAGTGAAGATAAAGAGACTGAGGCTGTAGAAGAGGGTTCTGATGATAAATCAGAGGAGAATGATGAATCTGCGGAGGAAACGGATACAGTTGATACTAATGCTGATGATAAATCAGAAGAGGAGCCGATGGATGGAACTGACGATGAGTCAAGTGAAGATAAAGAGACTGAGGCTGTAGAAGAGGGTTCTGATGATAAATCTTCAGAATTAAAAACAAATAAAAATTTAAATAGTAAAAAAGATAATAAATCGTCGGGTTAAAAATTTAGATATGAGGAACTAAACCAAAAGGAGAGGTGCGATATGAAGGAATTTATTGAAACGATCGTAAAACAGTTGGTTGATAAACCAGACGAAGTTGAAGTAAACGAAGTCGAATCTGAAAAACGAGTTATTTATGAACTAATGGTTGGTGAAGGTGACTACGGAAAGGTTATAGGGAAAAAAGGAAAGAATATAGGTGCAATTAGATCTCTCATATTTGCCATTAATGCCAAGGAAGGCGGTAAACGTGCTAGATTGGATGTGATTGATAGATAAATGTTATGAGAAAATTGTTTGCGATTGGTAAAGTAACCAAAGTGTCTGGTCTAAAAGGAGAAGTACGGTGTAAACCTTTATCTCGCTATTTTGAAGAGTATATAGATGAGAAACCGCTGTTTTTGGGTTTTTCTGAATCAATCAATACATCGATTGAATTAGAAACAATTATCCCTTCGGGTAAGCGTCCCAAATATCGTTTTTGTGGTGTGAATACACAAAAATCTGCTCAGTCCATAATTGGTCAATTTGTGTATGCTGGAGTATCAGAACATGATAAAATTAATTGGATATCTGAGGAATTGATTGGTTTTGAAGTTGTGACTACAGATAGTACATGGGTAGGAATTTTAAAAGAAATATTATGGCTTCCTTCGAATGATGTTTATGTTATTCAAAACGAAAAGCGGGAATTTCTTGTTCCGGTTGTACCGGAGATTGTGAAAAACCTTGATTGGGAATGTGAAACCCTGATTATTTCACCAATGGAAGGACTATTAGATTGAAACGATTTGCAATCATAACACCGGTTCCGGAGCTTATCAATACGATAATTCAGGAAACAATTATAAGGAAATCGGTTGAAAACGAAATAGCAGAGATTAATGTTGTTAATTTGCGAAATTTCACTAAAGGAAAATATCGACAGGTTGATGATGAGCCATATGGAGGTGGTGACGGTATGGTGATGATGGCTGAACCATTCTTTAAAGCGATTGATTATACAGTTTCTTTGTGGAATGAATATGATGATTTACGAATCGTTTATCCAACCCCTCAAGGTGAACTTTGGTCCCAAAATACTGCTCAGGAATTTAGCATGAGGGAAAATGTTATTTTTCTATGTGGTCATTATAAGGGGATTGATGAACGTGTAATTGAAAAATATGTAACTCATGAGTTTTCCCTTGGAGATTATATCATATCAGGCGGGGAGTTATCTTCTATGGTGATGCTTGATAGCATCATTCGTATGGTTCCTGGAGTCTTAAACTCTTACGAGTCAGCACTTTCTGATTCGTTTATGAATGGGCTTTTGGATACACCGTATTATACAAGACCACGAGTGGTTGATGGCGTTAAAGTTCCGGAAGTTTTATTAAATGGAAATCATAAACAAATTGATACCTGGCGTGAGGAGAAAAGGGAAAAACGTACTGCTGACAGAAGAAAAGATTTATGGGAAAAATATAATTCCCCGATAAGTAATGGAGAAAAAAAATGAATAAAATACAAGAAGTAACAAAAGAGTTTTTAAAGGATGACCTTCCACAATTTAGAGCAGGTGATAGGGTTTCTGTTGATTATCGTGTTATTGAAGGGGGTAAAGAACGAATACAGAAATTTCAAGGGGATGTCATCGGTAAAAAAGGTGGAAGTGTAGAGGCATCATTTATTGTTCGAAAAATTTCAGGTGGTGTGGGAGTTGAGAGAATATTTCCGCTTCATTCACCTATGGTGGCTAAAATAACAGTTTTACGCAGAGGAAAAGTACGCCGAGCTAAATTGAATTATCTAAAAAAATTAAAAGGAAAAGCCGCTCGGATATCAGAAAAAAGGTAATTGGGATATTTCTAGATAAAATTACCCTCACAATTGTTGTTTATGTGAGGGTTTTTTATTACATACTACCCATATTCTAAAAATATCATTTGAGTTATAAAGAAAAGATAATTCTAGGTATCACTACAGGTTCCCATATGAGTGTTCACAGTATGATGCTCATTTTTCCAACGATTATGTCGGTTTTGAAAAATGAATTTTCCACAGGACTTGCCACATTGGGAATGGTGGTTTCACTTAGTACTTTTGTTTACGGTTTGGGAGCTTTACCAACTGGTTTTTTAGAAAGGAAATATGGTGCCACTACTTTATTATTAATCTATCAGATTGGTACTATAATTTCTACGTTTTTCATTGCCATTTCTCAGTCGTTACTGACCTTAACCATAGGTTTGATTCTTGCAGGACTTTTTGCCAGTATATATCATCCTGTAGGGTTAACATTGATTTCCCATCACATAATAAAATTATCCAAAGGAATGGCAGTTCATGGAATTGGTGGTTCATTAGGGCTTGCACTGGGTCCTATACTTGGTGCTGGGTGTACAGTACTTGTTTCATGGAGATTTGCCTATATTGCAATTTCAATTGTGAATATATTATTATTAGTGATAACCCTAATATCTTCAAAATACTGGCGTGATACTCTTTTTAGAGACACTCAAGAAAATAAAATCAAAAGTAAAACCAATAAACCTGCCCTGAAATATTATTATGCAGTATCAGTTCTTATGGGATTTACTTTTACCGGATTTACAACATTTATGCCAACCCATCTTGCGTTTGAAGCTCGATCAATCTTACAAGGTGTTTCTGACACAATGAGAGGAGGAATATTTACAACCCTTGTCCTGTTATCAGGCATAGTAGGACAAGCAATGGGAGGTTGGGCTGGAGCAAGAGTGCCTTTAACAAAATACTTGTTTTGGGTTGTTTTATTTAACATTCCTTTTTTGATTTTGTTGGGGCTGGTTTCAAACTATTGGCTTATCGGTACTGCTTTATTTCTGGGAATTATACATTTTAATTGGCAGCCTGTGGCAAATTCACTCATAGCACATTTAACCCATTCATCTCACCGGGGACTAGGATATGGGATCAATTTTTTTCTGAACATTGGGCTCGGTGCAGGGGCAGCTGCGATTGGGGGATTCATTGCAGAAAAATTTGGAGTGACATATATCTTTCCGATGATGGGAATCGTGTTGTTTCCTGCCTTAATTTTATCTTGGATTTTGATTGGAAAAGTGGAAGAAAAGTAGACAGATTTTGACGGTTATTTACCGCTAATTTAGAATGAATCAAAAACAATTAAAAGCGTTGCCTTCTGTTTCTGAGGTATTACTTGAAGTAAATCGCTTAATAGATCTTGATAAAAGGATATTGACTCTTTGGATTAATGAAATCTTAGAGAAGTATAGATTTAGTGCAAAAAAAGGTAAATTGAAGCAGAACAGAAAAAAAATTATCCAGAAGATTGTTCTGACTATTATAGAAAAATCACAAGGGAGTTTAAGATCTGTTATTAATGGAACAGGAATCGTTCTTCATACAGGTTTAGGAAGGGCACCTATCCATCATCAAGTTATTAAAAAAGCTTCAAAAGCAATGGAAGGATACTCAAATTTAGAATTTCATTTGGGGTCCGGTAAAAGAGGAAATCGTCAATCTCATTTATCCTGTTATTTGAGAGCTCTAACTGGTGCAGAATCGGCTATAGTAGTGAATAATAATGCAGCAGCAGTTTTATTGGGAATCAATACATTGGCAGATAAAAAAGAAGTGATTGTTTCCCGCGGTCAGGAAGTAGAAATAGGTGGATCATTTCGAATCCCTGATATCATTGAAAAAAGTGGAGGGATATTAAAAGAAGTTGGAACTACCAATAGAACTCACAAGAAAGATATTGAGAAAGCTATAAATACCAAAACAGGACTATTACTTTGGGTTCATACATCTAATTATAAAATCCAAGGATATACGCAAGATTTATCTCTAGAAACCCTTGTAGAAATTGGTAAGAGAAAACGGATTCCTGTCATGGCAGATTTAGGTAGTGGTACTCTACATAATATCTCAAGTTTGGGACTCCCAAGTGAATTATCTGTTTGGGAAATTATGAAAGTAAAGCCCCAACTCATTACTTTTTCGGGAGATAAATTATTGGGAGGACCCCAGGCAGGGATAATATTAGGATCTAGAACACATATAAAAAAATGTAATCAAAACCCCCTTTACCGGACAGTTAGATGCGATAAATTAACGATCTCCCTACTGGAGGAAACTTTAAAATTATTAGGCAGTCAAAAACAGATTAAACACAATTTAGCATTATCCTTATTGTTAACCTCCGGAAAACAAATAAAACGGAGAGTAAATCGTACGTTAGCCTCACTACCTCAAAATCTTGTTCGATCATTCGGGATATCCGCTATTGAAACAAGAGTTGAAGCAGGAAGTGGTTCCCTTCCAATAAAGACCTTGCCCAGTGCTGCTTTGGTGTTTTCTCCAAAAAAAGTTAAACCGACAGTGTTGGCCGAAAAATTCAGAAAAGGTAATCCACCTTTAATTGGATATATTCACAGAAATAAATTTTATATTGATTTCAAATCTGTACTTTCCAAACAGGATAAAATTATCATTCAGCTTGTTCAGGAAAACCTTTCATGAATCAGATTGTCGTTGGTACTGCAGGGCACATTGATCATGGTAAAACTGCTCTTGTTAAAGCTTTAACTGGAGTAAATACCGATAAATTGCTTGAAGAGCAGAAACGTGGAATGACTATTGATTTGGGATTTGCATTTTTAAATGACCGTATTACCATCATTGATGTACCTGGTCATGAACGTTTTATCCGGAATATGGTAGCGGGTGTCTCTACTATTGATTTTGTAATCTTGGTGATAGCTCTTGATGATGGAATCATGCCCCAAACCACGGAGCATTTAAATATTATCGATTTATTGAGGATCCCCGATGGAGTCATAGTTTTGACTAAAACAGATTTAATCGAGGATAATCAATGGGTGCAGTTGGTTAAAGATGATATAAAAGAAAAGATAAAAGGAACCAATTTAGAAGGCAAACCTATCATTAAGACTTCTGTCAACACTGATGAGGGAATTAAGGAATTACATGATTTACTTAGTTCTTTGAAAGGAGTTAAGGATAAATCTCAAAGTGATGTTACTTTTAGATTACAGATTGATCGTGTCTTTCACAAAACTGGATATGGACTAATCATCACTGGAACGGTACTATCTGGAAATCTTACAACTGGGTCAACAGTTGGAGTTCAGCCCTCAAATAAAATGGGGAAAGTTAGAGGACTGCAAAGTCATGGTGAACCAGTTGATTTTGTTTATAAGGGAGATAGGGCAGCCGTTAATTTGACTGGAATTGAATTATTTGATGTCTGGCGTGGTTCAGAACTTGTGACACCTAGGTCCATTCAACCAACTCATCGAGCCATTGTCCATATAGAATTAATTCAAATTACAAAATGGAAACTAAAGGCTCAACAACATATTCGGATTCATTTAGGAACATCAGAATTATTAGCTAAGATTGTATATATCCCTAAAGCAATTTGTGCCGGAGAATCCATAAACGCAGTATTGAAATTTAATAAACCGGTTACCACAGCATTGGATGATCGTTTTATTATACGGACTTATTCTCCTATGGATACAATTGGAGGGGGAAAAATTTTAGATAAAGATCCAGAAGGAAATTGGAAAAAAATAAAAGTTCGATGTCAAGAGCTATCCAAACAGATATCAGAACGTTTCTCTCAATTTGTGACATATTCAGAGAATGCGCCAAAATCATTAGCATTTTGGGCTAATAAATTTTCAAAATCCAAGGACTACATTCATCAATTAGTTGAAAATAATCAGTTGGTTAATAAAGGTAATATGGTATTTTCTGAAGAGGGAAAAGAAAATTCAAAAAGAGCTATTGTAGATTATTTAACCATTTTTCATGAGAACAATCCATATCGTACATTTATTAATTCAGAATCTGTGAGGAATGATTTAGGATTCAGTCGATCTTGGCACGATTATATTGTATCAGAATTAGATGAAAAGGAAATAAAACTTCAACAAGGTAGATTGACTCTAAAATCTCACAAAATTAAATTGTCCAAAAAGGATGAAAAAAGTTTGGCGCAAATTAAACATATTCTGTCCAACACTGAATTTCTACCAATTTCATTAAATGAAATTGAAGAAAAAATCCAACACGAATCTTTTCAGATTCTTGAATTACTACATGTGTTAAAACGTCAAGGGCATTCACTAGATATTTCAAATCGACTGTGGATGAGCAAACCTGATTTAGATAGATTGATTGAAAAACTTGATGAATACTTTATTTCGAATGAAGTATTAAGTGTAGGGGAATTTAAATCAATGACAAATCTTACACGTAAGACGGCTATTCCTCTTCTAGAATATTTGGATAAATCTGGTATAACATTCCGGAGGGGAAATGAGCGCATTCAGGGATTAAAATTTCCTTCAAGATCCAAACATGTGTGAACATAGATACAGCTATGAATGATTTATCAAAGATACAGGATATAAAAGAAAAAAATATAATAAATATTTCTGCCAGTACACCACTTATGCGGCAATATAGCGAAATAAAGTCTCAATATCCTGATTGTATTGTTTTATTTAGAATGGGAGATTTTTTTGAGACCTTCAATGAAGATGCAATAATAACGGCAAAAATTCTAGGTATTGTTTTGACAAAGAGGGCAAACGGTGCTGCTGCTGATGTTCCACTGGCTGGATTTCCACATCATGCTTTAGATAATTACCTTCCTAAGATTGTTAATGCAGGATATAAAGTTGCTATCTGCGAACAGGTAGAAGATCCAAAATTAGCAACTGGGATTGTAAAACGTGAGGTAATTGAGGTTGTGTCACCTGGCACTTTGGAACCAGATGAAGAATCACTTCAAAAGTCAAATAATTTTATTGTGTCCTTATCATTTTCACAGAGTGATGTTGGCTATGCGGTTCTAGATCAATCTACAGGAGAATTTTATTTGGGGGAATCCTCTGAAGATATTTTAAGTGAATCCCTTCAGCAATTTGCACCAAGGGAAGTCCTTATACCAGAGTCTTATACTTATATCACATCAAATTGGTACAATAAATTAAAACCATATATCTCCCGAGCTGATGATTGGGTTTTTGATTATAATCACGGATACAGGCTATTGACGGATCATTTTGAAACCCCATCTCTAAAGGGATTTGGATGTGAGGAATATAGTATAGGAATATGTGCTGCAGGTGCAATGATTTATCAATTGAAACATAACCTTAATTCACCATTAAATCATATTTCAAGCATCAAACCCATTTTAAAAGAATCAATTATGGGTCTGGATAGTTTTACTATAAGAAATCTAGAAATATTTAATTCGCTATCTACCCAAGGCACACATGGAACATTAACAAGTGTTTTGGATGAAACTGTTTCATCTGGTGGCGGAAGATTGTTGAAAAAATGGCTTCATAATCCGTTGACCGATATGGTACGGTTGAAAGACCGAGTCAAGATTGTTGATTTATTTACAAAGAAAAAATCAATTCTTCATATTCTAAGAGAATTTTTAGGAAAAACATCTGACCTTGAAAGAATATTGGGAAGAATCAATAAGTCCAAAGCCTCACCCAGGGACCTGTTAGGACTAAAAAATACGTATGAGTTGATTACTCAAATATTAAAAAAACTTAAAGATCCAGATGAGATGAATTCACTTAAAATAAATGAATGGTTTGGAGAAACTAAATCGCTGATAAAATTCATCAAAACTAAAATCAACGAAGATTCACCAGCGACTTTAAAACAGGGCGGAGTCATTGCTCGAGGGATTAATTCAGAATTGGATGAACTTCGCTCAATGGTGAAAGATGGTTCTGAATGGATAACCAAATTACAATCCTCTGAAAGAGAAAGAACTGGTATTGCATCATTAAAAATAGGATATAATAAGGTATTTGGATATTATATTGAAGTAACGAAAACTCATTTAAAAAAAGTCCCCTCCGAGTATATACGAAAACAAACCCTGGTAAATGCAGAACGATACATCCTTCCTGAGTTAAAAGAATATGAGGAGAAAATCCTGAGTGCTAAAGAAAAATTATCTGAGATTGAAAATCGTTTATTTCAAGAATTGTGCCGTGAAATTTTATGTGAAGCAAATTTCATACAGAAAAATGCTGAAAGTCTAAAAAAACTAGATATTTTAACTGCTTTTGCATTTTTGGCGATTCAAAATAAATATGTGAAACCCCGATTTACGCAAAACCCACTCATTAAATTAAAAAAAGCTAGACACCCTGTGGTAGAAAGACTCTTACCTGTTACTGAAAAATTCATACCGAATGATCTCGAAATCGATACAAGGAATAATCAAATCCATTTAATTACTGGTCCAAATATGGCCGGAAAATCTACTTATTTACGGCAGGTGGGGCTTATTATAATTATGGCCCAAATTGGGTGCTTTGTCCCTGCAAATAAAGCTGAGATTGGAATAGTTGACCATCTGTTCACACGAGTGGGAGCCAGTGATAATTTAGCGGGCGGGGAAAGTACTTTTTTAGTGGAGATGATTGAGGCAGCAAATATTCTGAATAATGCGACCCAAAATAGTTTGGTTCTTCTTGATGAGGTAGGCAGAGGGACAGCCACGTTTGATGGTTTATCCCTTGCGTGGGCAATTACAGAATATTTACATGAAAATCCACACGTAGCAGCTCGGACATTGTTTGCAACCCACTATCATGAATTAACAGTTTTGGAGGATACTTTGGACAGATTATCTAATTATCATACAAGTGTTCAAGAGTATAAAGATAAAATCATTTTCCTTCGAAAAATTATCCCTGGGGCGGGAGATAAAAGTTATGGTATTCATGTGGCAAAAATGGCAGGGCTACCTAAATCAATAATACAACGTGCCAATGAAATTCTTTTACAACATATAAATCAATCAAAAAATAATCAGGTTCAAAGTGATATATCTAGTTTTAGTACACAAGAATTATTATTTGACATTGAGGAAAAAAAAATAATTACAGAATTAAGTGAATTAGATGTTGATTCTATGACTCCTATTGAAGCATTGCAAATGTTGTTTGATTTAAAAACCAAATATAGGTCTTCATGAAAAAACAAAACATTTGTAAATGTCTTCTGTATGCAAATCTTCTCATTTTGATTTTTATATCCAATGTAAATGCTGGTATTACTTTATTCCATACCGTAGTTGATGCCTCAGCTCTGGCAGTAGGAAATGCACTTACAGGTGCTCAGTTCTCTCACGATTCAGGATTGACAAATCCAGCACGAATAAATCAATTCAAGCCTGGGACTTTTTTATTTTCGAGTGAATCCCGATTTTCTGGATCCTTTTATAGACAAATCTTTACATATAGAGGTCGTTCTCTACCTTTCAAGTTTTTATTTCTTCATGAAGGGATTCATAATATTCCAGATACCCGTTATGCTTTAAATGATTGGAATGGTGATAAATTACTAAACGGTAATGAACGGCTGATTATAGATCAGATATCCTATTTTAGTCAACATCGTTTTGGTATAATTTTCCAACACTTAATTGCTTGGGAAGACTGGTATATTGGGATGGGGTATAATACAGTTATTAATTCCCTTGCAGATCAAAATGGTTATGGTTTTACCATCAATGGAGGAATTTTCAAACAGGTTAATTCATCATTTTCTGTAGGATTAGAAATAAAAAATATTGAGATACTACCCATGAAATGGACCACTGGATATCAGGAATCTTGGTCACCAGAAATTTTTATAGGTGGAAGTATTACACCTATAATAGAAAATGTATGGTGTAAAATCAATCTCTATTTTGATGGAGGGCTCAGATTCAATGACCGAACATTGGATGACGATTTTCATTTAGATGATAATAGCGGTATTTTTCGTTATGGGATTGAACTTAATGCTGATAAAAAATTCGCATTGAGAATAGGGAGATCTGGGAAAGGGAAACGGGCATTTGGATTCAGTGTTTCTACTGAAAAAAACATATTTAATTACGCTTTGAGCACAAGACAAGGATGGGGCGAATATTCAACCGGTCATATTTTCACTTTTCTACTGGATGTTGAAAACATAATAGATTGGTTTAAATAATGACAATTAAAACGATTGAATGGGTCAAATTATCTTTATAGCTTTAAAGATTGTATTCGGAATGAAAAATGATTAAAAGTATGTCAGGATTTGGTCATGGAACTATCCAAATGGAGAGTGGAATATGTACTGTATCTGTCCGTGCCTTGAACTCAAGATATTTAGACATCAAATTGTCAGGTGTTGATGGTCATCCGGATTTAGATCATATGATACGAAATGAAATCAGAGAAAAATTGGAACGTGGTAGCATCCAGTTAAATGTGAATTTAGTTCTTGGAACGAATAGAAAGAGTAATATTCAGTTTAATCAAGAGAAATTTGAGCGAATTGATAAAATATTATACACAATCCAAAAACAATATGGCAAACATATAAACATAGCTGATATTATCAATTCAAAAGATTTATTTATGGATGGTCCTGAAATAGAAATTGATAATTCGGACATTCTTACTGCCATCAACATTGCTCTGACTCAGGTAAATTCAATGAGAATTGAAGAAGGGAGAAAAACTGAGGAACATTTGACATCTTTATTGGATGAAATAGTTGAATTAATTGAAGGATTAAAAGAAAAGTCTAAAAACCTGGTTGAGAAGAAAATTGATAATTTTAGAGAAAGGATTCAAAATTTAATTAATGGAATACCTGTTGAAGAATCTCGATTAAGTATGGAAATTGGATTAATGGCTGATAAAACAGATATATCGGAGGAACTATCTCGCACTTTAAGTCATGTTGACCAATTTAGACAATTGATGAAGCGTAATGAACCAGTTGGAAAACGTTTGAATTTTCTCACTCAGGAATTAAATCGAGAGATCAATACTTTAGGAGCAAAAATTGTTGATGTTTCTGTAAGCAGGAATGTAATTGCATTAAAATCTAGAATAGAAAAAATTAGAGAACAGATACAAAATATTTTATGAAATTAATCTATACAATATCTGCTCCATCCGGAACGGGGAAGTCTACACTGTGTAAGGCAATTCTAAAACAAATTCCTGAACTATCATTTTCAGTTTCGTATACAACCAGACCTCAAAGAAATAACGAAATAAATGGAGTGGATTATCATTTCATCAGTCATTCTGAATTTCAATCAATGATTGACAAAAAACAATTTGCTGAATACGAAGATGTACATGGGCAGTTTTATGGGACTCTGAAATCTTATTTGGATGATTCTATCATACAGGGAAAACCATTACTGCTGGAATTAGATGTAAAGGGAGCGATATCAGTTAAAGAATTATATTCTAAACAAACCCTTTCAATATTTGTAAAACCTCCTAGTAAAGATGTTTTGAGATTAAGATTGGAAAACCGTGGTACTGATGATAAAGCTTTGATTAAAAAAAGATTAACCCGAATACATATGGAACTAGAATATGGAAAAATGTTTGATGTCAGTTTCGTAAATGATGATTTGGAAGTGGCAATTAAAGAATTAAAACACATTATTCTAACACAATTAAAAGGAAAAAATACATGAATATTAAACCGATTTCTTATAAAAAATTGGAATCCAAAACAAAGAATATCTATGAAGCAGTTGTGGTTATTTCTAAAAGGGCAAGCCAGGTGCTACATGACAGGTTAGTTGAAAAAATGATGAGGGAAAATACTGAAGAAGAGTTTGGAGTATTGGACGAAATACCTGAAAAGGATTCTGTCCTATATTTAGAAAAACCATCCAGTGTTGCTGTGGAAGAATTTTTAAACGGTGATTTAAATTGGAGCAAACCTGATGATGAGGAAGATGTATAGGAATGCTGGAATTTCAGCTAAAAAAGGATTCAGTACGTTTTTTGGAGCAGACACAAGAACTATTTGGTTCTACACTCTATGGAAATTTATCCATGAATAAGATGGAAACTTCTCAATTGGATCATTCTTATTCTAATCATTTAGATGAATTTGGGACATCAATTTCAAATTGCAAGAAATGCAGTTTGGGAGAAGATAGGAATAAATTCGTATTTGGTGTGGGTGACAGCCATGCGGATTTAATGTTTGTTGGGGAAGCACCGGGAAAAGAAGAGGACCTGAAGGGAGAACCTTTCGTTGGTAGAGGGGGAAAATTGCTGGATAAAATTTTATCTGCTATAAAAATGACTCGTCATAAAAATGTATATATTTGTAATGTGTTAAAATGCAGACCTCCACAAAACAGGGATCCATTACCGGATGAAGTAGAAAAATGTGAATCCTATCTCTTGCATCAAATCACTTTAATCAAACCAAAACTGATTGTTGCATTAGGAAGAATTTCTGGTACGACCCTGTTACGGATTGATGATACTCTAAAATCTATGAGAGGACAATTACATGATTACCATGGAACACCTTTGTTAGTGACCTATCATCCTGCAGCATTATTGCGGAATTCTAATTTAAAAAAGTATGCTTGGGAAGACTTTCAATTTATCCGAGATTTTATTAATAAATAGAACTGATGGCAACAGATAACCAAGATACAACTCTAAAAGCACCACCTCAATCTTTGGAAGCAGAAGCTGCTGTTTTAGGATCCATGCTTTCTAGCAGAGAAGCAGTTAGTAAATCTATTCAATGGTTAAAACCTTATCATTTCTACAAAACCGGTCATCAGAAAATTTTTTCTGTAATGGTTAAGTTATTCAATGACAATGAACAAATTGATACAATTTCTGTCTCCGATTTACTTAAGAAACAAAAAGTCCTTGAATCAGTAGGTGGGGCATATTTTCTGACAGGTTTAGTTGAATCTATTCCTACGACCGCAAATGTTGAAACTTATGCAAAAATCGTTCTGGAAAAATCTTTATTAAGACAATTAATCAAAGTGGCTCAAGATTTATCTAATGAGGCCTATGATGATCATCGCAAAGCGGATGATATATTAGATCGAGTTGAACAATCAATTTTTTCTATCACTCAATCAGGTTTAAGAGGTGGATTTCAACCTATAGATAAAATTTTGCATGAATCATTTGAACAGTTAGACAAAATCTCCTCAAAAGAGGGTGGAGTGATAGGAGTCCCTTCAGGATTAACTGATTTGGATGAAGTAACTGCTGGTTTTCATCCAGGTGACTTAATTATTATTGCTGGAAGACCTTCTATGGGAAAAACAGCACTTGCTCTGAATATAGCACGAAATGCAGCAATTGATCATAAAACAGGAATCGGATTTTTCAGTCTCGAAATGGCAAATAACCAATTGGCCATGCGGCTTTTGTGTACGGAAGCAAAAGTAGATAGTCATTTAGTTCGTACGGGTAATCTTCCAAGAAATCAATGGGTGAATTTGAGTACAAATGTAGGAACCCTAGCTGAAGCTCCTATTTATCTAGATGATACTGCGGGAATTTCAGTTTTAGAATTGCGTGCAAAAGCCCGAAGGCTTAAAGCAGAGAAGGACGTGGGACTTATTATTGTAGATTATTTACAGTTGATGCAGGGTCCTGCTTCTGAAAGCCGGCAACAAGAAATATCGAATATATCCCGTTCATTGAAAGGATTAGCAAAGGAATTGAATCTACCTGTTATCGCGCTTTCCCAGCTTTCCCGAGCAGTAGAGAACCGTAGCGATAGGAGGCCACTTCTTTCAGATTTGAGGGAGAGTGGTGCGATAGAACAGGATGCAGACGTCGTTGTTTTTCTGTACCGTCCTTTTCTTTATACCCAGGAGGAATCGGATGATGGTAAAGTTCATATTATCGTTGCTAAGCAGAGAAACGGTCCGGTTCGTACAGTCATGGCATCTTTTATTCCCCGATATACTAGTTTTGAGAATTTATCCTATTATCAGGAAGAAGAAGTGCAGGTACCCTTTTAATGGCAAATGTGCTCAGCCGTTTAATCCCTCAAATCGTAGGAGATTATCCAAAATCTTTTACAACTCTTTTTAATAAAATTTCAATTTCTTCCACAAATTCTGAGGATGAGATAAAACTAATTCTTTGGAAAGCCTTTGAATTCGGGAAGCTGTGTCACTCGGGTCAAAAACGTCTTTCTGGAAAACCTTATTTCTCTGACCATTGCGTGAGTGTTGCTAACATTCTAGCTGATTGGAAAATGGATCATAATACTATTATAGGTGGTTTACTCCATGATACGGTAGAAGACTCCGATATCTCCATTGATCATATAAAAAAACAATTTGGAGAGGATGTGGCTCAAATGGTAGATGGAGTCACCAAATTGGGGCACATAAAATTTACAAGCAGGCAGGAAAAGCAGGCGGGCAATTTTATGAAATTACTATTATCTGTTGCCCAAGATTTACGTGTGGTAATAATAAAATTTGCCGATAGACTTCACAATATGAAAACCCTTAATTATATGAGCCGCATAAAACAACATCGCATAGCCAAAGAGACTAGAGATGTATATATTCCCCTCGCTCACCGATTGGGTATGGCTTCAGTTAAGTGGGAATTGGAAGATAAGGTTATGGAAACTCTTCACCCAAAAAATCATAAAGAAATAAAAGCTAAATTAAAAGCGACGAAACGCCAAAGGGAGAAAGTGATAAAACAAGTCATTACTCCAATTCAAAATGAATTAACGAATTTTGACTTAAGTGTAGAGATATATGGAAGACCAAAATCTATTTTTTCAATATATGGAAAAATGATAAAAAGAGATAAAACTTTCGAAGAAATATATGATTTGTATGCAATCCGTGTTTTGGTGGATAAACTTGAAC
>DASCRE010000141.1:0-2204 GCA_034408645.1 Fidelibacterota bacterium
TTCCTTTTAATTCAAATGCATGAAAAAAGGGAGACCAATCTATATAACTCTTGATCTTTTCCAGGGGATATTCTTTAAATATTTCCCTTCCAATCAAATTTGGCTTGGGAGGCTGGTAGGTACTCCAGTTAATTTTAATTTTTCTTTTTCTAGCTTCTTTTAGAGGAAGTAATGACCGATTTTGTAAATTTTTTGAGTAAGTTTTTCGAATATACTGATAATCTTTTTGTACTTTCTTAATCAATTCTTTACGATCATTGTCTTTCATAAGTTGGGACACAATTCCAACACTTTTTGATGCATCTATAACATGAATTGAAGGTCCAGAATACATTTCATCTATTTTAATTGCAGTATGTTTTTTACTGGTAGTTGCACCTCCAATTAAAAGCGGAATTTCCATTTTCAATCTCTCCATTTCTGAAGCCATATAAACCATTTCATCCAGGCTGGGAGTGATAAGTCCTGACAACCCAATTATATCAACTTTTTTCTCCTTTGCGATGGAACATATTTTATCTGCTGAAACCATCACACCCAAATCAATGATCTCATAATTATTACATCCTAAAACAACTCCGACAATATTTTTTCCAATATCATGAACATCCCCCTTTACAGTGGCAAGAAGAATCTTTCCATTTGATAATTCACTGAGCCCCAAATCTAATTTTTCTTTTTCAATATGTGGAAGGAGATGGGAGACTGCTTTTTTCATAACCCGGGCGGATTTTACAACCTGAGGCAAAAACATTTTTCCCGAGCCAAACAATTCACCCACCATATTCATTCCATCCATCAGAGGACCTTCAATAACCTGGATAGGCCTTTGATAATTCTGTCTCGCTTCCTCCACATCATCCTCAATAAATTCAACTATTCCATCTACCAGTGCAAAAGACAATCGTTTTTCAACAGAGGTTTTTCGCCATGCTAAATCTTTGGTTGTCTTTTTCAGTTTTCCTCTAACTGTATTTGCTAATTCAACCAGTTTTTCTGTGGCATCATCACTGCGATTAAACAGTACATCTTCAATTACTTCTCTCAATTTTGGTTTTATGTCATCATACACTACCAACTGACCTGCATTTACAATACCCATGTCCATGCCTGCCTGAACGGCATAGTACAGAAAACAGGAATGCATGGCTTCCCTAAGGGCGTTGTTCCCTCGGAAAGCAAAGGATAAATTGCTCACACCTCCGCTGACATGAACTCCCGGTAAAGTATTCTTTATTGTACGTGATGCTTCAATGTAGGCAGTTGCATATTCGTTATGTTCTTTGATTCCCGTACCTACAGCAAATATATTGGGATCAAAAATAATATCCTCAGCTTGAAATCCTGCTTTATTAATTAAAATATCATAAGCTCTTGTGCAAATATCAACTTTCCGCTTGTATGTATCTGCTTGCCCGGTTTCATCAAAGGCCATGACAATTACCGCAGCACCATATTTCAGAATACGCTTTGCCTGAAAAATAAATACATCCTCTCCTTCTTTTAAAGAGATAGAGTTAACAATTCCTTTTCCTTGAATATTTTTGAGTCCCGTTTCCAATATTGACCATTTTGAGGAATCTATCATAACGGGAATTTTGGCAATATCAGGTTCCGTTGCTATTAATCTTAAAAAGGTTTCCATGGCAGCTTCTGAATCCAATAATCCTTCATCCATATTCACATCAATAATTTGAGCACCATTTTCGATCTGCTGGCGGGCAACTGATAGAGCTTCCTCGTAGTTCTCTTCCAAAATCAGTCTTTTAAATTTTGCCGATCCGGTCACATTGGTCCGCTCTCCTATATTTACAAAGTTACTCTCAGGTCTTATGGCTACCGGTTCAAGCCCGCTGAGTCTTGTGAGAGATTTTATGTCACGAATTACTCTTGGAGATACATTTCGTACGGCCTGGGCTATGGAACGGATATGCTCTGGAGTTGTGCCACAACAACCACCAACCAGATTCACAAGTCCATCTTGAGCAAATTCTTTCAGTAGCTCCGCCATTTGCTTTGGCGTATCATCATACTCTCCCATATCGTTTGGAAGTCCCGCATTAGGATATACAAACACAGGAATATCCGCAATTAAGGATAATTCAGACAACCAGGGACGTATCTCCTTTGCACCCAGAGCGCAGTTGAGTCCAATTGCAGCAGGATTTGCATGTCGAACAGAATTCCAGAATGCCTCTACCGTC
>DASCRE010000142.1:0-4718 GCA_034408645.1 Fidelibacterota bacterium
ACCAAAAAAAGTTAATAGGACAGATTGTATACCATTCTGAAATTTCCAAAAGAATGCAATATTCCGTTTCACTGAGTCATGGTGGCAGTAAAAATCCAACCTATAACTCTGGAGAGACCTCCACGCTTGTGGATCGGTCCTATCTAATGGATAAAATCATTTTAGGACTTACTTGCAAATCAAATGGGAATCCGTTGATTCAAAAATATGGTATGTCTTTGTCTGTGGAACAGCGATTATATGATTTAGAGTCTGAAGTAGATTACGTTGATGATTGGAAATTCTATTTTGATTCTAATGTATCGATATGGGGCGAGATGCAAATTCACCAAGATATAGGCCTTAAGGTTTCTTACCAATATAGAAATAGAAAAGCTGATTCAAATCCCTTTGGTGAGTTTTCATGGGCGGAAGAGGTAAAGGATTTTTCAAAACATGTGTTATGGTTTGAATTTTCTTATGATTTAGTTATGGATTTATTTTATTAAACTAATGAAAAATCATTTAATACTTTTCTTAATGATCTCTTTTTTTATTTCGTGCAGAAAACCAGCTGACCCTGT
Source organism: Fidelibacterota bacterium (assembly GCA_034408645.1). Lineage (GTDB taxonomy): Bacteria > Fidelibacterota > Marinisomatia > Marinisomatales > AB-629-J13 > AB-629-J13. The sequence continues at coordinate 564 of DASCRE010000142.1, forward strand.
CATAGAGAGTGATTCCTTATCATACACTCACTGGGGAACTTTTGATGTTAGCGGAGAGTGTCTTGATCTAGATATTTCTGATACTGTACTTGTTGCTGCTGCAAATTATAACGGCTTTTTTGTTTTTTCAATTGATTCTGAAAATCATGCGTTGGATACGGTGTACCACGAAATAAATATGGATCCTACTATGGGGGACAACAGAGCGGAAAGAATTGTACTGTCTAAAAATTATGGGATGGTGTTTGTCTTAGATAGATATGACAAAATTTGGGTGCATAAATTATACGGAACTCAATATATAGATAACTGGGTTGAAGATTGCTATGGTGGAGCGTGGATAAGTACAACTATTGATGATAATGATGATGGTATAGGAATATTTTCACTAGTGAACCACAGCTCAGCACAAAGTGATACAAGCGGAACGGTAGGAGACTATAATCAATATTCAACCTCATTAGTGTGGAAGAATCTTACTGATGTCAATCCAGGAGATATGTTCACAAATAGCGGTGTTCCTGCCTGTGAGTATACCTATAATTTTTCAATTCTTCCTTCGGAAGTTTATTTTTCAAACGGATTATTGAGTGTTGCAAATGGAGAAATGGGTGTCCTAATACTAAAACAGACTCCCATGAATATTTGTGTAGATGAAAATGGACAAGAATTTCCAGAATTTGTCCCATCAGGAAATGATGATGAAGACAGGGACTATTGTACGACCCCTCCCTCGCCGGGTCCCTGGATCCCGGAGGACGGATTAGGTGGTGAGTTTGAACCATTAGGTGGATTCATTCCATCAATTTATGCTTCGTTTGATACACCTGGTGATGTGAAAACTGTATTTTCTTACGAAAATACTATATTTGCAGGATTATCCACGAGTAACGGTTGTCTAATCCAGTACGTGGGAGAAGAAGGAGAGCTGTTAAACCACTATTTAATCGCAGAAGGGTACTCCGTTAATGGTATTCACTACGAAAATGATTTGTTGGCACTCGCATGTGGGCACGATGGATTTCTCATTTATCAGTGGGATGGCGCAGGTCTTCCAAGTTTGCTTGGTAGGGTTGAAACCAGTTATGCCAACAAAATTAAGGTACAAGGTAATAAGGTCTTCGTTGCGACTGAAGACGGAATTGATATATTTGAAATAGAAAGGTAGATATATGAATATGTTTAGGAGAATTTTATTTATACAGTTTTTACTCACAGTAGCGGCAGCTCAGTTTGATTGGGTTGATGATGGTGTTCCTGTGAGACAGGGTGTACATATTGAGTGGCAGAGGTCCGGGGATGTATCTCCAAATGGCGATATGATTTTTTCCTGGTCCGATACACGAAATGGGATTAGGGATGTTTTCGCCCAGAAAGTGAACTCAGAGGGAGAAAAACTTTGGGGCTCGGATGGTATTGCTGTTGTTACTTCTGATGGGAGGCAGGAAGACCCAATCCTTATCGCAGATGGTGAAGGAGGTGCTTTTATCATTTGGGCAGATTATAAAGATGAACCGGACACAGAGGGCGATGTGTATGCTCAGCATGTTTCATCTGAGGGTAACTTACTCTGGGGAGTGACAGGAGTTGCTCTCACAAATAGATCAGGTCAGCAGACATCTCTCAATATGTGTAGGGATGGTGAGGGCGGTGTCTTCGCGATTTGGAAAGACTATCAACCTAGCTCTTATGGACATATTTACGGTACCCATATAAGTGCAGATGGCTCAATAATCAATCAAGGAGAGGGAGTTCCCATTGTTGCGTATGATTCTTACAAAGGATATGCCAGTCTTGAGTTTAGTGGAACCGGCAGTGCTGTCCTTGTCTGGCAGGATGAACGGTATGGAAATGGCAATGGGGTCTGGGATGAAGGAGAACCTTACTCAGATGATAATGGCAATGGGGTTTGGGATGAAGGAGAATGGTTTGAAGAATTAAATGGGGTAGATTTATTCAGCCAGAGGATTTCTAATGAAAATGGTGAACTATTAGTTCATTGGGGTACGACTGAAGATGGAGGAAAACAAATCTGCAGTTCCCTTAAGGATCAGATCAATCCGAGAGTGACCCATTTCAATGAATTCAATACAATAATTGTATGGGAAGACAACCGAACCAATGGGCTAAATGGTAACCCCAAAAACGATATTTATATTCAATTTCTGAATGAGATGGGTGAAAATTTGTTGTCTGAAAATGGATTGCCTATTTCCGTAAGTCCTAGCTGGGTTAAACAGTTACCCAGAGTAAAATCTGATGGTACATTTGCATTTGTTGTGTGGGAGGATGAGCGCACCAGTCCCAATTGGCAATATTCTTCAGATATATTTGGACAGAAAGTGGATACCAATGGTTCTTTTAGCTGGACGGAAAATGGCCGACAAATTGTTTCTTATTTTCGAAAACAGGAGCAGGTTCGTCTGACACCCGATGGAACAGGTGGTATCTATATTGGATGGGAGGATGAACGAAATAGCTCGACCCCAGAAATTGAAATTTATTTGCAATATATTGACCCATCTGAGAATGAATTGACTGAGAATGGAATTTCAATATGTTCGGCTCAATATCTCCAGAGAGCACCGCTATTGAAAAAAGATGGCTCTGGTGGTGTTTATGTTTTATGGGAAGATCAAAGGACCGGGAGCTCAGCCATATATATGCAGCATTTAAATAGTTCTCAGGAAATAAGTTTAGAGCTGGATGGAGAGCTACAATATTATGGTATTGGAACAGACGGAGGTGGACACTCCTATTCTCTGGGATCTTTATATTTAGGGCAGGATGAAAATTTACTGTATTGGCAGGATCTAAGAAGTGGAAGGCGAGCCTATGGGCAGAAGATATCCTCAGATTTTGGAAGTGAAATGTTAGATAATGGAACGATCTTGTGTGACGACCCAACTCAAAGTAAAACAAAAGTGGTAAAAACCAATTCAAATTTATTTTTGGGGTATTTGAATGATGAAGCAGAGCAACTTGCATCCTATCAGGTTTTGGATATGAATCTCACCCCCATTGATGATGGAGACGGTCAACTGGTTGACCAAAGTACAGACTCACAACCGTCTTTTGACATTGTCATTGGTGAAGATGGATATGTTTATTATATATATTCAAAGTGGGTAGATTTTTGGGAATATTTTACAGAAATTTTCATTCAAAAATTTGACGAAGATGGAAATCCACAGTGGGGCTCTCCTATCCAGCTGACATCATCTACTGCGGAGGACATTGTAAAGTCAGTTCATCCCCGATCTGGTGGAGGATGTGTTATCCTTTATGAGTTTAGCTCAGGAGGATTTACAACTCTGAAATCACTTACTGTTGATTCCGATGGTCAGTATACAGAACCAGTTGATTTAACCAACGAGAGCTCTATAAATCAGTTTTATGAGGCATCCGTTTCATCAGATAACTTTATATTTGTCACTTGGAAGGACAGCAGAGGAAATGATTATGATATTTATGGGCAATTTCTAAGTTCGCAGGGAAATTTGTTAGGCAATGATGAGGGAATCGAAATCGCAGGATATATTAGTGACCAAACCAATTCCACTGTGGCTTTAAATACTCAGGGAAATGAAATATTGGTATGCTGGGAAGATAACCAGTTTAACGAAAATGCAGATATTAGTTGTTCCAAGATAAATGTGAATGATTACTCAATCGGTGAATTGATCAGTGTGGCTATAACTGATGATGAGGAAATGAATCCTTTTGCTTTTTCATCCAAATCTGGCACATACCTTATAGCTTGGGAAAACAGAGTTGGAGGTTTAGATACAGAGATATTTTATCAGGAACTGAATGAAAATAATTTTGTTCATGAGGACAATGGGCTCGTCGTTTGTGATGCTCCTTTTGACCAAATGAATCCTCAGATCGGACTATACTCTGAAACAGAAAATTCATACATCATTTATTGGGATGATAAGCGGAGTACTGGAAAAGCAGAGTTGACAAATATTTTTTGTCAATCGGTCACGCTCAGCTCTAACGAGGGAATGGTAATATCTTATATTGATGACTGGAACCTTGTTGGTTTACCATTGGTTGTCTCAGATAATCTCTATACGACTGTGTTTCCTGATGCCATTCCGGGGACTCTTTACTCATTTGATGGAACCTATTTTCAAACTCAGGAACTCA
>DASCRE010000143.1:0-7624 GCA_034408645.1 Fidelibacterota bacterium
CCCCTCTCATCATGGTGGTAATATTTACCTACCCCAGGGGGGTCAGTCCCTTTTTTACGAAGGATATTGTAGGCTTCAGGAGACAAAGATTCTTTCCACTCTTTATCAGTTTTGTTTTTAGGATCCATAGTAATATTTCTATTTGTGATTATTTGATTTAAAGTTTTCGAAGTAGAAATCGACCAAAAATATTTAGTTTAATTTTATATTATTTTTTTTTGTTTTATTCTTCAGAAAAAATCAACCACTGTTTAATACAGTGCCCCATGTGAGCTAATAAACCTATAGTGGGTAATATTGTTCCACTTTTTTTCTCTGTTAATTCAGAGCTTGTTTAAGGTCATCAATTATATCATCCACATGCTCAATTCCCACTGAGATTCGAACCAGCCCATCTGTGAGTCCTCTGGCATGACGTTCCTCTTTTGGAACATCCACATGTGTCATGGTAGCAGGATGGGTGATCATGGTTTCCACCGCCCCCAAACTTTCAGCTAGCGAACATAGTTTCACAGAATTCATCAATGTTTTCCCTCCAGGAATACCATCTTTTAGTTCAAAAGATATCATTCCGCTAAATCCATCCATTTGTTCTTTGGCAACCGCATACTGTGGGTGGGATTCTAATCCAGGGTAGGTAATTTTTTTAACCTGAGGGTGTGACTCTAAAAATTCTGCCACCGCCTGCGCATTGGAAGCGTGACGCTTCATTCTGAGGTGCAGGGTCTTAACACCTAAAAGGGTGAGCCAGCAATCGAAGGGACTCGGGACAGCGCCAATCGTCTTCTGGACAAACTTCATTTTCTCATGTATCCCTTCATCATTAGTAATAATAATTCCGCCGATGATCTGATTATGGCCACTGATATATTTGGTGGTGCTGTGCATGACAATATCAGCACCAAATTCAATTGGACGTAGAAAAACCGGTGTGGCAAAGGTGGAGTCCACACCGAAAAAAATTCCATGGTCTTTTGCAATTTGGGACATTGCATCCAAATCAGTGACTTTCAGTAAAGGATTTGTAGGCGTTTCCACCCAAAGAAGTTTAGTATCAGATGTGATGGCATTTTTTACATTCTCTGGGTTGGATGAATCTACATAGGTAAAGGTCAGTCCATAGTTCACCAATATTTTATTAAAATGTCGGGATACACCACCATATACATCATCGGAACATACCACATGGTCCCCCTTCTTTAGTAATTTTAACACACTGTCCACAGCAGACATTCCGCTCGAAAAACAGGTCCCAAACTTCCCGCCTTCTATGGCAGCAAGATTGTTTTCTAATATTTCCCGCGTGGGATTGGCAGACCGTGTATAATCAAAACCTAGATCCCTACCGACTTCCGGTAAAACATAGGTAGCTGTTTGGTAAATGGGAGGAACAATAGCTCCGGTTGTAGGGTCTGGTTCAATTCCAGATCGGACGATCTTTGTATCAAATTTCATTAATTTTCCTCACGATTATATTTTAAAATACATCCACTGTATACTCAGTGCTTTATTTAAGGGTAAGAAATTAGACTATTTAAAATCTCAATTCCAATATATGGCGATACCCTTTTGGTTACTTTTATTGTATGAAAACAAATTTATGGTTTCTAAAACCTTCGTCTTTTAGAGAAAACTTTTTTTCTATCACCACTGCTTCTTGCATCACCTGGCCGTGAATATTTTGGTCGTTCCACATTTCCTTCTGGTTTTGGGAGAAGCGCTTTCCTGCTGAAATCAAAACGTCCCTGGTCATCTATTTTTATCAATTTAATCTTCATTTTATCACCCGGTTTACACACATCTTCTACTTTTTCAACTCTTCTCCATTCCATCTCGGAAATATGAACTAATCCTTCGCGACCGGGAGCATATTCCACAAAAGCTCCAAAAGTCATAAGACGAGTGACAATTCCATCAAATTCCTGACCGACTTCCGGGTCTCCAGAATGGGGGGCCAATAGGTCCTTCTTCTTGGATCTAAATTCTTCTTCAGTAATAATACCATCATCTTTGAGCTTGGAATACTTTCTGATTTCTTTTGCGGAATCTGTGGTTGATACCACAATTTGTGCCTTCATTTTTCCAAGAGATTCAGTTTGCTTTCGCCTGGGGAAATCTTCTTGTTTCCCTTCATCCTCACATTTAGATGAACAGTAATGTGGATTTTTTGAGGAGGGCAATAGGTCTGAAGTAGTCCTTTTAAATATTTTCCCACACCAAATACATTTTGGTCTTAGAACGTTGTAAATCATTTATTTTTTTCTTCTAATTCTGATTATAACCTAATCAATCTGTAATCTGACAAACAAATCTTCCTTTAATTTAATCTGTAGCTACTTTATTACAAGAAGTTGGAAATCTAGTGGCTGACTAAGGAAATAAAACCAGAGCTGTTTGTCCTAACCCAATATCCTTTACCTGGTTCTATATTTTCTGTATTATAGTAGCCACCAGATGTGAATCCATAAACCGTACCGGGAATAATGACTCCGTCCGGATCTTGTAAGTTATAGATATTTATAGGAGTACTTATTCCTGATATGAGATTCCATCCTTCGTTAAGGCCAATAGTGATTTCATTGATGCTATTACCAGAAATGGTTGTATTACCATTACTTTGAAAACGAAGCCAAAATCCATCTCCTGCTATCATAATTGAATCAGGTGTGTAGGCATCATCATCAAAAGAAAAAAGAGTGTTCTCTATGGCATCTGGGAATATTGTTAAATAGTTATTATCATCTACCACAAGGGGGAGCCCAATCAGATTCCAATCTTGGGAAAAATTAATATTTATTTCTACTGATATTTGGTGACTAAGATAATCAATTCCATACTTTATAGCTCGAGGTATAAACCCACCACTGGTATACTGATACTGCCACAATATTCCGCCAGTATTATTGACTTCTCTGATTAAATCTTGTGCTGAGACTGTTATTAATGTATTCCCATTTGGTAATCGGAATACTCCTGATTGATTAAAAGAAAAAAAATTTTCCTGATAAATCCATTCAAATGTTTCTGGAAGAAATGCTTCTTCCTCTCCAATGTAATAGTTCCCATATTCATCATTAATTGGTATGATTTCTAGTACTGCTGAATTATGGATATCGTGTCTATTATTAAAAACTAGTATGTTACCACCACCTGGATATGTTTGTGGTATCCAATTGATTCCATGTTGAGCATAAAATATTTGGTCTGATTCATCACCCCTATCATAATTCCCTGGATTCCCCCATCTATATAAAATATCACCTCCAAAGCCTGCATCCCCTCCAGTATGCCCTGAAGATTCATCAGTGGTTGTTGAATGGTCAATCACCCATAACTCACATAAATGTCTAACAGACAATATAATTTGATCTAAAGATTCATTATAAGAGATAGCATTTGTGTGCATCCAATCTCCATTACCTACACCAATTCCAATTAAATTTATATCAACTAATCTTGGGCTATCTGAAATATTTCCATAATTATCTAAATCTGGGTTAATATCCTGGATAATATGGTCCCAGATTTTCCATTCCCACACAATTTCATAATTATCTGACCCAATAGGTTGTATCTCAAGTATTTTATCAGGTTTAAAATCTTCAGTTACATTAATTCTACCCACTTGGGTTGCTTCATCAATAGTCTTCGTTTCCCAGCCTATTAAAAGAATATTGCCGTTTGGCAGAGGTTCTATATCATGATGTGGTTCTAAAGTATCAACGGGGATAGATATCTCCCAAATTATATCACCACTCCAGTTCAATTTTACAATTTTAGGATCGGTACCTTCATCAAAATCTGGTTTATAGCCAATTGTTAAAATACTATCTGGTGATAAATATCCAATACTAAACGGCACATAATTGTGATTCCATATGTTGATTTCTTCAAAATTATTATTAATTAATCTTGTTTTGTGTTCTATGTTTTCAGCACCGCCTAAATTTGTTAAAAGTGTTATCCCTTCAAAGACCTGTGAAAATAAATAGGATTGAAATAAAAAAAACGATATGATTGAAATACTTTTCATCCCTTCAATTTATCCCAATCTTTTTACAAAGAGGTGCTACTTCAGCAGCACCATTTTCTTTGTCTGTACAAACTCTGCTGACTGTATTTGGTATAGGTAGACACCTGCGCTTACAGGTCTACCCATCGAGTCTGTAGCATCCCACTGTACTAATCTGAAACCAGCCTGTTGCTGAGCGTTAACCAATTGATTAATCTCTCTACCCAACATGTCATAAACAGTAAGCATTACAAAGTTGTCTTCTGGTAGGTCGTACCTTAAAGTCGTGATAGGATTGAACGGATTTGGAAAGTTCTGATGGAGTGTAAAGGCAGCAGGTACTACCGCTTTAAGCTCTAATGTAAATCTTTTAGCCGATGGGACAGTGATCTCCCCTTCCCCTTCAAGGATGTAGTTTGTACCACTTTCAGATGTTAGTACCCAGTACTTGTTCTCAACAATATCTACCTTAATATCATAGAAAATAGTAAAAGCCTCAGCAGTAGGCATTACCTCTATTTCTCCGTAATCTTTAATTAATCTCCAGCCATCCTTGAACCGTACGTCAAATGCTCCCTCTGGAGGCTTTGGTGGCAAACTGTAACTGAATTGTTCCTCTGAAGAAACATCCTTTCCAAAGTATAATGTTGTGTTATTTAACACCAATATATTCGCATCTTCAGGCTTCTGAAATACTCTGACACGCCCCAAGGGGGCTGAGGAGGACAAGGTAATTTCTCCATCTCCGGTACTTCTAACCCAATATCCGTATCCCGAATCTATTGTTTCCACCAATGCATATCCTTCTACTTCAAACCCATAAACGGTACCGGGGATGATGAGATTGTCAGGATCAATAATTGCGTTTATATCCATCGGGTAGGAAATTCCAGAAATAAGATTCCAACCTTCAGTGATTGAGAGGGTAAGATCGTCAACCGGAAGTCCTGTTATAGCGCTGGTTCCATCTTGAGTAAACCTTAGCAGGTAACCGGCTCCCAGCTCCATATCACTTTCCAGTTCATAACCACCATCAAATGAATATAATGTAAATGGAACGGCATCAGGAAACAGGGATTCATAATGGGTATCTTCCAAATTAACCGGTAGACCTACCATGTTCCAGTTTTCCATATATTCTACAGTAATTTGAAGTTCAGATGGTCCAGATGATGTAGAGGCTGGGAAAATAATATAATCGACATAGGCTGCATCTTCATCAATATAGGTACCCCCATCGCTCCCATCTTTAACATATGCCCAGGAAAATGTGTGCAGTCCTGAGGTAACAGGGTGAGAAACATAAGTCCAGGGTGACTGACCATTGCCTGTGGGCTGGTAATGGTCAACAATATCACTATCTATTGAAAAAATGAGACCATCATAAAAAAAATCTCCAGAGGTACTGTATTCACACGCCACCCGGTAATAAAAACTGATCTCACTATCCTCCACCACATCCATCGTTATATGCATTATGGAAGCCTGGTTGTGGGTGATCTGTGCTGATCTTGCGCTGAATAAACCACTATAGTACTCTTCCGATTCCAGCCCCCACTCTGCATTTTCGAGCGTATCTACGATGTTATATTCCTCTATAGGATTTACTCCGGGCCATTGAATGTTGTATCCAGAAAAATCCCACGGATAGGAGGTAAATCCGCCGCTTTCAAAATCTTCTAGAGCCAATCCTATTGTAACGATGAATGAACTTGTGTTTGTATAATTATTATTAGCGGTAACTGCTATATCAAAAATAATTCCTTCCCCTAGTGGTATATTTGAGGATGCCGAAACCGAAAAAGAAACAACACCAGTGGAGCTGTTTTCTATTTCATCAAGGTGACTCTGGTTTTCCGCAATGGTAATATTTGGATTATCACAGGAAAGAAGTACGTTGATATTTTCAGCATCTCCTCCCCCTGAATTACTAAGTGTCACACCAAGGTCTGCTGTCTCGCTAGGGTCGAGATTTCCATTGTCATTATCATCATTTGTTACAGAAAATCCATCAGCAGAAATGATCGGGGCAAAGGCCGTTAAAGAGATTGTCTCTTCCCATGTCTCCCCGGAAGATTGAATGTTTGCTAAAAGTTGAAAATGGTGTTCATCCGGAACTTCTGTGGAGACTGAAAATGTACAGGCAGAAGAAACTGTCGAAGTTGAATTTGGATCAACATTTCCAAACGATGCGGAACCATTATCAATTTCAATATATTCATCATCCGATGAAAAGTAAACAATGGCATTTGCAGCAGTTTCTATACCAATGTTTTCCAGGGTAACCGATAGAGTAACATCTTCACCAAATTCAATTATATTATCGTCACTTGTAGTTGCAGAATAATCCGACACAACAAGAAAAGGTCCACTGGGTGCTATGACGGAAACCGGTTCAATTTTGGTCACTCGGTTGTAGCCCGTTATTGTCAGGGTTAGCTCTGTAGGAGAATCTGGTGGCTGAGATAAAACGACAACCACATCCCCTGATTCGTCTGTGTATCCTGAACCCAGCAAAGTTCCATTGTCTGAAATAGCAACCAGGGCATCAGGCACATCAGTGATTACTTCATATCCTCCATCTCCGATAAATAGAGCTCCGGTATGCGATGCAGAAATCTCCATAGGGATATCAGAACGTATGTCCAAAGAAACATCCCCAAAAATGATCCAGGTCAAAAACATATCAATCCCTGATGAGCCGTACTCATCCATCATATTACATGAGCCGTTGTACCAGAGCCCGCCTATGGTATATTTTTTATTTAAAGGCTGGTTGTTTGAATAATTATATCCTACCAGAAGATCCATAGCGTGGTCCTGGGCTCTCATAGGTTGATTCCAATATTGATTTACCGTTGATCCATAAAAAGCAACCGACCCCGTAGGCGAGCCAGAACTATTATTGGTTGCTCTCATCCATGCTTCAGCAAAACATGTGCTATTTTCAAAAGCTCCATTGACACAGCCTACCGAAATGACGTGGGGTAATTTCCAATCATTTTCAAAATTATCTACTTGATTAATATTTAAGGATGCTCCATTTCCCCATGAGGTAACAGATCCATGCCCTGTATAATTAATAATACTTCTTCCATCATTTATAGCATCTATCCCCTGCTGATCCGTTCCGCTGGGATCATAAATCTGATCGACCTCGGTGTAATTGTAATCCAATAATTTTTGACGTATTACATCAGAGTGTTGGTTGTCCATTTCCCCATCATCACCAGGGCCCTGATTTGAGGCTATTCCTGACCCCTTGTGAAGCCAAGACCCTTCTGTGATGTCCCGCTCATAATATATCGTTCTTTCTATCTGGGTCTGAACGTGAGACAAACTTGAAGCAGAAAATCGTCCAACAAAAATCTCCGGATAATTATCGTTTCCCTCTAATAACGCAAAACTGGGATCTGAACCACCACCTCCCGCATTTGAAACCATAATAGTGGGAACCTGAGCATGGTCACCAACAAGTTGTACAAAACATAGGTCTGGATCGGAATCATATTCAGCTTGAATAAAGTTTTTTATTCCAGTGGAGTTGGATCCCATTTCATATACATCGTACAGATCGGTCTTGATACCCTTTTGATTCTTCCAATCCACATA
>DASCRE010000144.1:0-1632 GCA_034408645.1 Fidelibacterota bacterium
GGATTTATGATGCCAGGCTGGGTTACCTTCAGCAAAAGGCAAACCTTTGCCTTTGACTGTGTGGCAAATTATCGCTGTTGGCCTATCAAATGAGATTGGTATTTTTGCTGTGGTTTTTTTAATTTGGCTTACATCATGGCCATCAACCTCTAATACTTCAAACCCAAAACTTTTAAACTTATCTGCAAGTGGATCAAGATCTAAAACTTCGGATGTTAAACCATATGATTGGAGTTTATTGCTGTCAATCCACAATGATAAATTTGAAAGTTTATGCTTAGATGCCGACATTACTGCCTCCCAAATAGCACCTTCATTGATTTCCCCATCTCCAGTTACAACGGCGACTTTATATTGTTTATTTTTTATTTTTGCAGCAATGGCCATTCCTACACCAATTGATAAGCCATGTCCCAAAGCGCCTGTAGAGGCTTCAACTCCAGGAATATGAGGTTTTTCAGGATGTCCTCCAAGAATTGAATCTGATTTACAGAAAGTTTTTAATTCATCTTTTGAAAAAAAATTTTTGTCTGCAAGTATAGCGTAAAGAGCCAAACATCCATGGCCTTTACTTAAAATGAATCTATCCCTTTCCTCCCAGGAAGGATTTTTTGGGTCATAATTCAACCATGAATCATAGAAAACTCTCAGAATTTCTATTAGTGACATTGCTGGACCAATATGACCTCTCTTACCAACATCCACCATATCAATTACTAATCTTCTCAGTTCTTTAGATCTATCATCAAACATATATCTCTGATGCCCCTATTATTGAATTTCGTTCATAATTATTTTTTATCACACTCAGTAATCTTTTTGATGCACTTAACTGTTTTTCTAAAACTAATTCCTTCTCATTAAGCTTGGATGGATCTGCTAGCGTTCTTCTTCTCCAAACATCTGGTAAAAACTCATTTAAACAAATCAATACCCAACATAAAGCGTATAAAGGCCAAGCTGCTAGTAATTTTGGTAATAGTTTCTTGCCATAGATTTTAAAGGTTCCTTGAAACCATTTTCTTAGTAGTTTTTCATCAAGATTCATACCAGGGTGCAAACTAAAATCTATTATTAATTTAACTGGATCATCCCATCCAAAATACTCAAAATCATGGAAAATAATTTCACCACTTGCCTTCTCTAGTGCATTATGAAATCCAAAATCAGATGGACTGAGAGTTAAATCCTCTTGTGTAAGCACCCTTTCAAAATCATCAAATTCACTCCACTTTTCTTTAGACCAAACAATCATCTCTTCTATAAATGGTTCCAGTTCATTATAGATATAACTTTTAACATCTCCTTTCATTTTTCCTTGTTCATGCAGTTTTTTAAACCTTCGCTTGAGCTGCAATTCAATATCTATACCGGAAAAACATGCAGCAGAAGCTCTCGGAAAAGAGCTGAAAACTTTCAAATTTCTAACATTATGCAATTTATTAAGTAACATTAATGACTGATCGAGATTTTCCTTGGTTGGGTGCTCGATAAGCTTGCCCTCAATCCATTCAAAAGCCGCACAATTAAGGTCATGATTGCATGTCAATGGCTTAGGTATTTGATTAATTCCTATTTCAGTAATCAAGGTTGAACCATTGTACTCTGAATTCAGCCGATTATGTCCTTCAT
>DASCRE010000145.1:0-9094 GCA_034408645.1 Fidelibacterota bacterium
CCATCCGATTCTATGTTAATAGCAACAACCCTGACAGATGTGGATACGGTCAGAATTGTAAATATAGACCCCCACAGGGTTATCACCACAGAAAAACTCTCAATGAGAAATCTATTCACTGACTGGAGAAACGTCCAGCCGGCTGTCCCCTTAGTAGGGATTGATCCGGCCAAAGATGTTAACATCCTGCGATCCCACAGGTACACGCCAGCCCTTGGTGTAAAACATTTTACAACACTGGTGTTACCTATGGGCTATGAGGTTCTCGGCTTTACTCAGTGGTCAGATGCAATGATACGGCATTTATTTGTTGGTATTGGGATAGCAGACTTTTCGGAAAAGAACACTCACAGGTTACTGCTCGAATACGTCAATGCTATGAACGAGCCAATGTGGGGCATCTCCCTGGCATCGCTTATGGATTTTAAAATGAAACCCTATGATCGTTCCAAGTGGGGCCTGTTTGAGGAAAACAGCAGTGTCTCCTTTTGGACACAGATCCCATACAATTTTGGTAATACCCTATCCAGTGACCATAATTTAAGAGGCACTATAAAGTTTACCGATCGCAACGCTAAGGTCATAAAAGATATAAACCAAGAAACCAACGAAATGATATATCGTGATTCCACATACAAATTGGACATGCCTGTATCAGGAAAAGAAGGCCTGATTCGACTGAGCTATACATGGTTAAACCGCCGACCCCACAAACAAAACAGTATGAACCCCCAACATGGAAATGGTGTCGATATCACTTTAGAGTATGCCAGTTCAGGATTTTATGGAGATTTTGATTATACTCGAATCACAACAGATGCCTTTATAAATTATCTCCCTCACAGGAAAAGCCCGGTCGTTATTTTCGGGAGGGTTAAATCAGTATCCATGCTGGGAGACAGGCCTCCACCTCAGGACATGCCGGCAATAACAGATGATACCCCCATCTATTTATATGGTAATAATATTTTAGGTACGGACGAGGTGGTTCACCTCAGAGGGTGGGATGATTGGCGTACGGGAGATAGGCTAATCTTTGGTACTATTGAACCGCGTATACATATAAACAAGATTGTGCTGGCCAGCTTTATTGATTATGGTAATGCGTGGTCTGCAAATAGTGATATCGATAGCTGGATCATCACAGCGGGGTTAGAGTTTAGGATAGACCTGTTTGGTTTTGTGCTGGCCTATGGTACCGCTCAGGGAATTGAGGGCTGGCAGAACGATGATGTGTCAACCAACTATTTTCGTCTTTCTCTTGTGAACCCTTTCTAGAAAAACAACTTCAAACCTCATAGAATATTTGAGATTTTACTTTAACTTTTATTACAACAAAATATAGGATAACCACTAAATGAAAAAATTTATATTATTGCTTTTTATTTCTTTTTCTATGTCACAGGAAATGCCTTGGGGAGGGGTCTCTGTTGCTACATCAGACAACCTGGATGCACTCTCTATTAACCCTGCAGGGCTTGGAATTCAAAGAGGTAATCAGGGAGGACTGTCTTTCTTTAACATGACAGGAAAAAACACAATCCACTTGGCAAACAGAGACGGAGGATTTGGCTCAACATTTCGCTTAGAAAACAGTGAGAATGCATCTCATTACTTTTATTCATTCGGTCTGGGGTTTGAACTTGGCACCCCTGACGTTCTAGGTGGAGTTCAATGGTTTTCAGAACAAAGGTTCAGATTTGGAACATTAGTACGCCCCATGAATTCCCTTTCAATAGGTTTGACCACAGACTACAATCAGAAAATCGGGGATTGGGATATTATCAAAATAGGGACAGCTGTAAGGCCTATGGGGTCTAAGGTTACCATGGGAGTTAACTTAAATTCTATTGGCACCGATTTTGAAAATATCCATACATCTTATTTTGCTGAAGTTTTGCCCATGGATGGTATGAAAGTTAGTTTAGGTTATCGTGACGACGAACTTCAAATAAGTGTAGGACTCAATTTTGGTGTTGTGGATGGTTTTTTCTCTTCACAGGGGTCCTCCAGCGGTTTTGGTGCACAAAAATACAGCCAAAATCGGTCCACCATGTTTGAAGTTAAGAAAAAGAAGAAGCTCACCTATGTGAATATGAAACTGAATGGGATGTTCGTTGAAGAGCCCGTGATGAAAAAGTCCTTTTTAGAGTTCGACTTCCCTGATATCATGCCTGCTTTTTTGGGAGGTGGAAAACCAATGAAAAAGATTCAGCTCAGGAAATGGATTGATGCTGTGGATAAGCTCACTGAGGATGAGTCCATTAGCGGTATGGTAGTTTACCTTGAAAATGTGGGCGGAGGATTCGCACAGCTTACTCAGGCAAGAGAGGCGCTGAATCGCTTTAAAGGTGCAGGCAAAAAACTTATTGTTTATGCCACAGGCATCTCTAATGTCAGCTATTATTTCATTTCTATGGCGGACGAAATTTATATTCCCGAGCTCAGTGCGGTAGACATTAGGGGGCTGTTTATAGAAGTGCGTTTCTTTAAGGACATGCTGGATTCGTTGGATATCGTTGCAGAGGTTGAACAGATAAGCCCTTATAAAACAGCAATGGACCCGTTCATCCGCAGTAACATGTCCGAAGAAATGAGAGAAAATTACACCATGCTTTTCGATGACATTTATACTTCGTTTGTAAATGGCATTGCAAGTGGAAGGGGGTGGCCCATTGACAAAACAAAAAATATCATTGACGGAGGGCCTTACTCAACAAAAAACGCAATAAACGCAGGATTGATTACCGATTCCAAATATCCGGATGAATTTAAAAAATATATGAAGAAAAGAGGTGATGAGAAAATTGAACATACCAAGTTCAATGGATTTATCTTGGAGGATAATTATGTCCATGATTGGGTTGAGAAAAAAGAAAAAATAGCTGTTATTTATGCTGTTGGAGGTATCAATGTTGGTAAGAGCGAAAAGCAGGGCGGAGTTTCCAATATCATGGGAAATGAAACCATCGCCAACGCAATCATCTCGGCCCGAAAGGATAAGGACGTAAAAGCGATCGTTATGCGAATCAACTCTGGCGGCGGTTCTGCGCTGGCATCTGATTTAATTTGGAAGGAGGTTTGGAACACAACCGTTTCTGACTCAGATAACGTGAAACCTTTTATTGCATCCATGTCTAATGTGGCAGCATCGGGAGGATACTATATTGCCTGTCAGGCGGACACAATTGTCGCAGATTCAACCACCATTACCGGGTCTATCGGAGTGATCAGTGGCAGGATAAATCTGTCTGGCCTGTTAGAGAAAAAGTTTTTTACCCACACGGATCACTTAAAATTTGGAGAGCACTCTGATCTGTGGGGAGGAAGTAGATTGTGGACAGAGGAAGAAAGACTATCGCTCCGGCAGGAAATTATCGATATCTATGGCACTTTCCTCAGCAGGGTAGCAGGCGGACGGGAAGCACTTGACTCTTTGGATGTTCATGAAGTCGGAATTGGTAAAGTATGGTCCGGTGTTGAAGCAAAAAGGTTAGGGCTGGTTGATGAGCTGGGGGGACTTCATCGCTCCATTGATATCGCCAAGGAAGCAGCAGGAATTGATTTCGAGGCAGATATAATTATTGAGGAATACCCAAGAGCCAAACCATTCAGTTTTAAGTATATGTTCAATATGAATGGTGATGCGGAACTGTTAGTGTTGGAAGGGCCTCTAGGTGAGATTAAGAGGTCACTGGACGCACTGCCTAACTTTGAAAATGACCGAATGCAGATGATTCTCCCTTACGAAATTATTATAAAGTAACTGCTCCATACCCTCTTCAATTTTCATTTAAAGCATGGGCACAAACCGCACGGGAAGGGTGGGATTTATTTTCACCTTACCCTCTTTATCTTTAGTGACCATCATCAATACCTGGCTTTCTTTTTCCTCTCCCACCGGAATGATCATAATCCCTCCATTTTCTAATTGATTAATAAGATCAGACGGGATTTTTTTTGGACATGCGGTCACCATAATTCTGGGGTAGGGTGCGTGTTCCCCCCAGCCACTGTTCCCATCAGCTTGGTGGACCTCCACATTTTTATATCCTAGCTGGTTTAGGCGTTTTTCTGAAGTTACAGCCAAAGAATTATTAATTTCTAATGAGATGACCTTTTTAGCAAGAAGAGAGAGGACCGCTGTTTGATAGCCACAACCGGTACCAATCTCGAGAACAGTGTGGTGAGGTTTTACCTTCAAAGCTTCGGTCATATAACCAATGATGTAAGGTTGGCTGATGGTCTGTCCCTGCCCTATGGGCAGAGGCCCATCAATATAGGCCATGCTAGTATATTGAAAACTGACAAACTCATGTCGGGGGACTGTTTTTATGGCGTTTAACACATTTTTATCAGAAACCCCCCGTTTGGTTAATTGAGAGTCAACCATGGTTAATCTTTTGTCAGTTGTTTTTTCACTTGCCATGATATAAAGTTTCTCTGAACTTTCATGGTAAATTTAGCTTGAATTTTTTGAAAACTGTCCAGATTATTGTTCTCCTTTCCCTTTCTTTAGGACTTAGCAAGGAAATAAAACCCCTTCCGCTTAACTTGTCAGGGCCAGCGGGAGACAAGATTCTTGAAATGTCCAGTCTTTCCTGGGCAGGCGAGACTCTTTTGCTCATGCCCCAATATCCTAACAACTCCAAACCTCTGGTATATGGAATCGATAAATCGATAATCAAAAACAGAATAAAAAATCCAGGTATCCCTATTGAACCAAAGGAGTACTCCCTTCAATTAAAAAATCTTTTGGATAGTGTACCTGGTTTTCAGGGTTTTGAGGCAGTGTGTTATGTTCGTGGAGAACTTTATTTTCTTATAGAAGCGGAAGTAAGCAGGATAATGAGCAGTTACCTCACAAAAGGGACCTTTGATGAAACCAAAAAAGAAATAATCATTGATGAAAACCATCTAATAAAAATAGAGCCTCCCATTGATATCCATAACATGGCATTTGAATCTCTTCTATATACCAGAAAAACACTGTGGGCACTGTTTGAAGCAAATGGGTCAATGGCTAATCCTTCACCAAAAATGCACACCTTCTCTCTTGGGCTATATTCTAAAAAACAGGTTCCATTTCCCAATGTCGAATACAGAATAACCGACTTTACAGCGGTAGATGATCATGGTCGTTTTTGGGCGATAAATTATTTCTGGCCTGGCTATCGCAAATATGTAAATCCTGAGAACGATGTATATGTACATCAGTTCGGGAAAGGGGAAACACACAAAAAATATGAACATGTGGAGCGGCTTCTAGAATTTCAGATATCAAATAATGGAGTTATTCCAACAGGAACACGGCCTGTAGAAATTGTGCTGGAAGAAAACAGCCCAAGAAACTGGGAGGGCCTTGTCAGGTTGGATGATTTGGGATTCCTAATTATTTCTGATGAACATCCAAAAACTATTTTTGCTTTTATACCGTACCCATTAAAATGAAGAATATGATAAAAAAAATCTCTTTTTGTTTCCCGTTTTTCCTTTCAGTCCTTTTTGGGTGGGGAAAAACAGGGCACCGTGTTGTGGGATACATAGCAGAACAATTCCTCACTGAAAATGCAAAACATGGTGTAACCTCTATTTTAGGCCATACAAGTTTGTCAATGGTAAGCACGTGGGCAGATGAAATTAAATCTAACCCAGAGTGGAACCATGCCTATGACTGGCACTGGACAACCATCCCCGATGGCGAACAATTTGAGGCAGGGAAACGCTCCGGTCAGGCAGTGGAAAAAATAGTCGAATTCCTAAATCTGATAGAGAACAAACAAGGTACCCAATTAGAAAATAAGGTCGCAGTAAAATTTCTCGTTCATCTTATTGGAGATCTGCATCAGCCCCTTCATGTAGGCAATGGAACAGACAGGGGAGGAAACGATGTAAATGTAAAGTGGTTTGGGAAAAGCACTAAACTACACGCGATTTGGGACACTGAGTTGATTGACCATCAAAAACTGAGCTACACTGAGTATGGGAACTATCTCCTCCTTGGCCTGACAGATAAACAGAGATTGGAGTGGATAAACGCAGATATTTTTGATGTCATCTCTGAATCGCAGGATTTAAGAAGTCAGACCTATGATTATGATAATAACAATCTCAAGTGGGACTATTTTTATAAAAATAAAGAACTTCTTGAATTAAGATTGCTCCAGGGGGGGGTCCGCCTGGCAGGAATGCTGAACAAATGTTTCGTTAAAAATTAATAAATCGAACCCCTATTTTAAAATAAAGTCCTTCGGGTTCAACCAAAGGTTCTATCCCGTCATTCCAATGACCATGAATATTGGTCGCCTCGTCCCCACTTCCTTCCGTGTAAACCCATTTATCAGATTTATCTTCTAAAATATAGTGAACTCCTAAGACAATATCTTTTGTCCGTGATATGAGAAACTCTGTGTTCAGCCCTATTGTGGGTGTAAACTGGAATTTATGTACATTCTCAGGTTGATCATCCTGCCTAAATATCAAGCTAAGTGGTAATGAAAGAGATGTCCCAAATGAGAAAAAACGGGTATGTATAAATCTGAAATTTATTCCACCAATTAGTGACGCTTTAAAGTCTGTATCATTTCGGGAATCTGTTACAACACCCACTGCCCCTCCTGCAGTAAAACTGAATCGACTGAAAGGAAAAAACTCATACCCAATATCTAAACGTTTCTCTTTAATAGATTCATTATAAGATCCGGAGAAATTCCACCCCCCAAAATGTTGAGGTTTTTCCACCAAAGAATATCCTTCTTTAATCTCTCTCCACTGCCTCACAATTTTTCCGTCACTGATATCTATTCCTGAGTTATTTACCCTCATCAGGCCTGCAGATTCTCCAGGTAAGATAAATTCTCTGCCGTTTATCGTACGATGTGCATCAGGTTTTAAAATTTCGAAAATAGAACCTTTTTTAATTCCAAGGTTAGAACCTAACAGCATGGTAATCTTTCCTCCATCTCGAGCAAGAACTTCGCTTTTCAAGAGAAACATTCGTCTCAATTTTGTTGAGATTTGGCGGCGAACTTGATTTAAGACTACGCTAAGAGATGCAGCTCTTGTTCCCCCTGTGTGTTCACCATAAACACGGAATGAGTGGAGTGATTTTCCTGTTTCTACATTAATTTTCCGAATCTCAGCCTGAAGAGATGTTTGAATATTGTTAGGCCATTTTTCCTCTCTGTCTTCCTCGTTGGAAAACATGCTGCGAATGACTCCCACTGCCAGCTCTGTTCCTATCCGTTTCCAAAACCCTCCCTCTTTTTCTTTCTTTTTAGGGTTACTCTCTTTTGGGGGAACTCCTTTTTGACCAAAAGAGAGTATAGAAACAATAAGCGCCTCATCGGCTGAGGAGATTTCTCCATAGCGCACTACCTCATCATCGCGAATAATCCCGCTCATCTGCAGTTTCTGCTCACTTAGAATTCTCTCTAATTGATTTCGATCTATAACCTCAAATCTGGTGAGATTTACGGCTTCTGATGAGACCAAACCTGTGACGGTTGACTCTATTGATTGTGCTCCCTCCTTCTCGTCAACTGATAAAATAAGAAGTCTCTCTTTTCCTTCTGTGACTTTATTTATTTTGGATTGACTAAATCCAAAAGCTAACATCAAGAGAAATATTGTTTTAATTTTCATATCTATTTAATGTAAAACTGCTTTAGGAGTTTCAATCAAATTCCACTAAGACTTTATTTTCTTCCCGCTTTTCATCAACAGAACCGCGGCACATGTAAACAAAATTGTCATAAGGAATGCCATAATAAAACTAATCTCTGGCGGGGAGTCACTCACTCCCAAAACGGTGTATCGAATACCATTGATCATATAATAAATGGGGTTCACAAAACTTAATGTCTGTGCCCAATTGGGAAGCATTTGTACAGAATAAAATATTCCTCCCAAAAAACTGAGTGGGGTAAGAAAAAAATTCTGCATCGTAGCTAGCTTATCCCAGGAATCCGCCATCTGTCCCAAAAATAATCCCATACTTGAAAATGCCCATGAAACAATAAAGAGAAATACTAAGGCCTTAATAGGGCTAACCACCGGCATCCCAACCAGTAAAACCCCCAAAAGAAGAACAAGCACTCCATTGACAAATCCTCTTACTGCCCCTCCAATAATGTAGGCCATGGAAATTTCAAAACTAGACAGGGGGGCACAGAGAATGTCCGGGAGCTGCTGGAGAAGTTTCATCTGGAGCATGGAAGATGAAGAATTGGAGCTGGCATTTGTGAGGGTGTTCATCATTATGAGCCCCGGGAGAATAAATAACGTATAGGATATCTCAGGGAATCCATCAATTTCTGTGATCCGCTTCTGAAGAGTAAATCCAAAAATAAGAATATAGAGCGTTGTGGTAATGAGCCCCGGAAGAACTGTCTGCCGATACACGGAAAAAAAACGCCCTACTTCCCGCTTTGTCAGTGTCAACATGCCGACCCAGTTCACGGGCCTGTGTCCTCTTCTATTCCCCTTCCTGTTAAAGAAAGAAAGATATCTTCAAGTGTGGTTTTTTCCGTTTTTATGCTCTGGATATGACATCCTTTCTTGCTGAGAATATTTATTATTTCCGGAAGGGATTCTTCAGGATCTTCAACAGTAAAATGGAGACGGTTTCCATCAACTGTGAATTTGAATTTATCCACATCGCCTTTCATTGTATCATCCCAGCTGGAAAGTTGTATTGTAATGCCTGCTGTTCCAGACTGTTTTGTCAGATCCTCTGGTTTTCCTCGGGCAATAATTTTTCCTTCATCAATAATAGCAACGTCCTCACAGAGCATTTCCGCTTCCTCAATATAGTGAGTTGTAAGGAGAATAGTTTTTCCTTCTCCATGTAGTTCTCTGAATAGCTTCCACATGTCGTGCCGAAACTCAACATCTACACCTGCAGTAGGTTCATCCAGGATGACGATCTTGGGATCATGAACCAGCGCCTTGGCAAGTTGATATCTCCTCTTCATCCCCCCAGAAAGTTGTCGCAGGCGGGCCTCCCTTTTTTCCGCCAATCCAAGTCTCTTCAGGAGTCTTTCAATATTAGGTTCTGCTTTTTTTCTAGTAATACCGTAATACCCTGCCTGAA
>DASCRE010000146.1:0-2541 GCA_034408645.1 Fidelibacterota bacterium
TTCTCCCTGTGACTCATATGTCACGTCTTCATGGGTGAACTGGATCAATGTCTTGTCCAGATCATTCTCTTGAAGTGTAAACTGGGCACATAAAAAACTGAATAAAAACAGTCCAGTAACCGTTCGTGTTGTTTGTTTAATCATTATTCTCCTGTCAACAATTGGTGATTAGCATTGGAAATTAATTTAAATCGTCCTATCTTTTCAGTGAATCAGAAAACTTAATTTCATAGTTCGTGAAACTGTTAGACAATCTTAGACACTATAATATTCCCATTTTGTCTATATTTTCAGACGAAAAACTAAACAATTTAATCTACAATATCCATATAAAATGAAGTTGGTAAATTTAAGGAAATTGTGTTTTCCTTTTTGTATTTTGGGATTTCTTTATAGTCAGACCATTGACACTGAATATGTCATTATGGCTAATGACACAGTTGATGTCTTTTCTTATCAAATTCCCTTTAACTATTCAGGCATAGAGCCCATCCCTTTACTGGTTACATTTCATCAGTGGGGTGGAAATGAAAATTCCTCATACAGCACACAATTTGATGAAGAGGCAAATGTCCGCGGATGGTTCTATTTATCACCCTATGGTGGAGCACCAAATAATTATAATCACCAGCGAGCTCAGGAATACGTTGAGTGGGCTATTATTTGGCTTCAAAACAATTTCTTAATTGATCCAACCAGAATTTATATGGTTGGAGGTTCCATGGGCGGAGCCGCTGGTGCAATATTTGCTAACAATCATCTAGATCCTCGGTACCCAATGGTTGCTGCTACTGCATCGGGATCAGGAATATTAGACTGTGAAAGACGATTTTACGAGATGGACGGCAATAACAGCATGATAGAATGGTTTGGAGGAACACCGGAAGAGGTTCCATTTGAATATCATCGGAACTCTGCAGTGTATTTTGCTGATTCAACCCAAAGCATGCACTATAACCAACAATTTACTCCAATCTATTTGGATTTTGGGTCTTCGGAACCCCATCGATACCATGCAGAAGACCTGTATAACTTGCTATTGGGATATAATGAAAACATGTGGATTGAAACCGAGCCCAGTGGAGGGCACGGGTTTAGTATTATGGATGAACATCATACCTGCAACTGGATGGAACAATTTGAATTAACGGATAACCCTCTCGAGATTAATGTAAATCTGGACGAATCATCAAGGGCTTATTGGGCGGAAATAGTAAATATAACTTTGCAAGATCAATTTATTCGATTGAGGTGTTCCAGGAATTCTAATCATTCATTCTTTGATCTGTACCAACTTACAAATAGTGATTCCCTGATATTTCATAATTCAATTTCTTACAATGATGAAATGTCCCAATTAACAATTGAAAACCATGCGGCGGCGGAGATCGGAGCGTTTCACCTGGGATTAACTGGAGAAGATATGGCTTTAATTGATTACATTTCTGTGCACGGGGAATCAGATGAGCTCTCTCCCGATCTAAGCTACTCTATCCAGGACACAATCGTCTGGATAGATGTTCCAAATTTGGGGCTCCAGTTTATACATGTTGAAATTTACTATGGTAATACAACTTCAGCTGAAGTTGAGCACAGTGCAGGTTGGAATTTAATTGGCCTGCCTTACTATGTTGGTGATGAATCCGCAACCACTCTTTTCCCTGAATCAATAGATGGGACACTTTTTTCCTTTGATGGTGCGTATACCCTCTCGGATACTCTTGCTCCAGGTACAGGATACTGGCTGAGATTTGAATCTGAAGGGATAACAGTATTGAATGGGATTCCAATAGATTGGCTAACACTGGACCTGGATGAAGGGTGGAATCTCATAACTGGAATCTCAAACCCAATTGAGGTAGACTCAATCATAGACCTTAATGAAATAATCATACCCAGTACAGTTTACGGTTATGATGAGTCTTATGTACAAACGGAGGTTCTTGAGCCAGGAAAAGGATACTGGCTCAGAACAACTGCCGCAGGATCTATATTAATTTCCAATCCACCTGAATAACTCAAAAATACTGAAATCTATATAAAACTCAGTAACAAAAATTGTAACAGCTGAAACAACTAAAAAAGGTGCAAACGGCAGAGCCCTGTCCCGGTCAAATCCAAATAATATTGAGATGATGACCCACACCAGAAGACTTAAAAAACTAGCAAAAAATAATATGAAAAGTATATTCAGTGGTCCCTGCCACGCTCCAAGAACAGCACTCAACTGAATATCACCATAGCCCATAGCTTGGCGCTTTGAGATCAGGTAAGTAATCCCCAGAACAAAACCAAAAGAAATGGGGCCCACGATTGAACCATATATTGACTTTTGCCATGGTAATATCTCGAGCGCAACTCCAACGACAACAACAACACCAGCTATCACGATCAGATTCAGGGGAATAATCATTTGATTCATATCAATCCAGCTAACAACCAGAAAAACAGAGGACAGGATCGTTATAAATAGTGCAGGACCAAAAGTGAAACTGGAAAAGGACCAACCCCAAATAATCCCTGAAAGGAATTCAACAGTAG
>DASCRE010000147.1:0-3203 GCA_034408645.1 Fidelibacterota bacterium
GGCTGACATTATAGGTAACGATACTTATAAGGAATCATTTTTAAAAAAACATCCAATTATTGATATAATCAAATATTAACAATAATTTTTTTCCACTAACTCTGCTACCTCTCCAATTCTTCCTTCCTAACCCAATTAGCATATATCTCAGTATTAAATAATCCAACGCTCACTCTGTGAGCCAAGTCACACTATTTATTAGAGGCTTAATATGGCTTTAATATGTGGAGAAAAGTGCCGTAAATTCCACTGGATACTTACATTTAGGAGGGGACATTAGAAATATCTACATATTATTACTGTTATCGCTGTCTTATAGTGCTACGCTATTAGTCCCATCTGAATACTCTACTATACAATCTGCTATAGATGCTTCTTCAAGCGGTGATACAGTCCTTGTATCTGCTGGTACTTACTTCGAGAATATCAACTTCAATGGCAAAAATATAGCTGTTATCGGTGAAGATAGAGAGAATACTATTATTGATGGTGGACAGAATGGTAGTGTTGTGACGTTTGACAGTATTGAAGGAACAGCATCAGCTTTGTCAAATTTTACCATTACGGGAGGCAATGCTTATGATGGTGGTGGTATTTACTGTTCTTCTTCTGCCCCAACAATAAAAGATAATATCATTACGGGGAATGTATCCGAAACCTATGGTGGTGGGATCAGTTGTAATTATTCTTCTCCTATTATTATGAACAATACTATCACATCTAATTCAGCAATTTATGGAGGTGGGATTTCTTTTGACCGCTATACATCTTCGGTTATTAAAGGAAATAATATTAATGGGAACAGTGCGGAGGAAGGGGGCGGGATTGGATGTTTTACTTTCTCATCACCAACCATCACAAACAATACCATTGCTGGGAACTCAGCCAGCACAAATGGTGGGGGTATTTATTGCTATTATATTTCTTCACCCAGCGTTACTAATACAATTATTTGGGATAATACTGCTCCTACAGATCCAAATATTTCCGTTTATTTCAGTGATCCCTTTTTTAATTATAGTGATATAGAAGGCGGCTGGGAAGGTGATGGCAATATTGATGCCGACCCATTATTCTGCGATCCTGAAAATGGTGACTTAACAGTTCAATCAGATTCGCCAGTATTAGGTGCAGGTCAGGATGGAGCTGATATGGGAGCTTATGGTGTGGGATGTGAGCCTGATGATGTTTGTTCGGCTTGCAATATTTACTATACGGATGGATATCCAGGTTTTTGTTGTGACATGGCTTGGGATGAAGGTGGTCTGACATGCTTATATGTAGAAGCCGAGTGGGGTTTAGATTGTGGCGGCTGCAACTGCTTTGGTGACCTTGCTTTTTGTGAAGATCAAGGGCTGGTGATGTGTTCTGATTATAGCTGTGCTGAATCTTTAAGCCAATGTCCTCCTGAATACGATATTGAACTTCATATACAAGACTTTGAAGAAGACGGCACCTTTGAGCTGATTTTGGTTAATTATACCGATCTGGTTGCCTTTGAATTTGATATTCCCGGTCTGTCTGAACCAGATTGGGAATTTAGTGACAATTTCCCAACTGATGGATGGATGTGGGCTGGATATTGGTTATTTTATAATTTATATAACACTCCCTTACCAATTGGGATTTATGAGATAAACGCTTCGGGTGATTTGTTCAACAATGAGTTTTGTGTTGATGGTTCTGTATTTTCTAATTCCACCGGTGAACAAATAACCAATGTATTCTTTAGTGAATGTGCTTTTGTTGAATGTTCAAATCCAGGTGATATCAATTATGATGGAGCCGTTGACATTTTGGATATTGTTGGCTTCGTAAATGATATTTTAAATCCCTGGATTAGTAATGAATTATTTCATGTATGTGGTGATATAAATGAGGATGATGAGTATAATATTTTGGATATTGTTCAACTAGTTAACATTATTCTAGGTAACTAAACCCACCTCTCCAGTTCTTCCTTCCTAACCCAGTTAGCATATAAATAATCCAACGCCCGTTTTGATGGATGTTTGTAAATTTTACACTGAGTCCAATCAAGAAAATATTTAATGAATATACCATTACGCAAATTAGGGAAGTCAGATCTGCAAATATCCGCATTAGGCCTTGGCTGTTGGCAGTTCAGCAAACAAAACGGCCTTGTGGGCAAATACTGGCCCATTTTGACCAATGAAGATACCAATGAAATTGTAAAAGCAAGTATAGATGGAGGGATCAACTGGTTTGATACAGCTGAAATTTATGGGAATGGAAAATCAGAACAGGGACTTTCAAATGCACTAAAAAAAACTGGGCTACGATCGGATGAAATCATTATTGCCACAAAATGGTGGCCTATTGGCCGGAGAGCATCTTCAATTAAAAGAACCATTCATAAGCGTCTGGATAACTTAGATGGATATCCCATTACTCTGCATCAAGTACACAACCCCTTTGGATTTTCAAGCGTTGAAAAAGAAATGAATGCCATGGCTGATTTAATAGAAGATGGCAAGATTAAACATATTGGTGTAAGTAATTTTAGTTCTAACAAGATGAAGAGGGCGTATGAAGCTCTTGATAAACGAGGTCATAAACTAGTTTCCAATCAAGTTGTGTATAGTATTCTAAATAGGAAAATTGAATCCAATGGAATTATGGAAACAGCCAAGGAATTGGGGGTTACAATTATTGCCTACTCGCCATTATCTCAGGGCCTGGTAAGCGGTAAGTTTCATCAAGATCAGGAACTCATCAAAAAAAGAACTGGAAGTAGAAAACATATGAATAAGTTTAAAAAAAACGGCTTAATTAAATCACAACCAGTAATTGATAAATTGAAAACAGTTGCTGAAGATTATAATGTCACACCTTCACAGGTGGCCCTAAACTGGCTGATCAGTTTTCATGGAGATATGGTAGTGGCAATACCCGGGGCTACTAAAATCAGGCAGGCAGAAGATAATGCAGGCGCTATGAATTTCACACTCTCTAATGAACACCTAGATATGCTGGACCGGGTTTCGATAAGTTATAAATTATAGTCTGCGCCTCTTTCCGTATAAATATTAGCAGAAACAAAAAGCCCCCAGAATTGGGGGCTTATTTACTTAGAAAAACGTGGTCACACTATAGTCACACAGTCTTGTAAGTACCTGGTTTTACGTACTATTCAAAGGGCTCATAACCCGAAGGTCGGAGGTTCAAATCCTTCTCCCGCT
>DASCRE010000148.1:0-18474 GCA_034408645.1 Fidelibacterota bacterium
CATTATTTATCAACAAATTTCCATCCAGGTCAAGATAATCTGCTTGAGATGCAAACTGACTCATTGCAGTTATTCCCACGGAAGATTCAACCATACATCCGAGCATCACTTTCAATCCTGAATCATTGGCATATTTGAACATTCTCGGGACCTCCGCACATCCACCACATTTCATTAATTTAATATTTATTCCATGAAAAGATTCTTCTAGCTGTGGAACATCATCTGCCTTTAGACAGCTCTCATCGGCAATGAGTGGAATTGGCGATGCATGTTTTAGCTCCACCATCAAATCCAGCTCATCGGCTTTCAGTGGTTGCTCAATGAGTTCCACGTTTTTATCTTCCAGCCAGCTGCACATCTTTATCGCTTCAGCCAGGGACCATCCTTCATTGGCATCCACCCGGATTATTTTATCTGTCTCCTCTCGAATTCTCTCAACGATTTCTTTGTCTTTTCCTGACCCCAACTTGATTTTCAAAATTTGATAATCATTGGCATCTTGAATTTTATTTTTCAATAATTTAAGATCGCCAATTGCAATGGTATATGAGGTCGGTTGCGTGATAACTTTTGCGAAACCAAGAACTTCATGTACGGGCTGACCCCTCTGATGTCCCAATAAATCCACCAACGCCATGCTGAGACCAGTTTCGAGAGAGCTAACTCCACCGGAATTTGGGCGATAATAATTCTCAAATTCCTGTAACTCTTCAAAGTCAGGAAGTGTGGAGGTAAAGGTATTAAGTATCTCTATGCAATCCGAAAAAGATTCTCCATATCGGGCTGACGGAGCTAGCTCTCC
Source organism: Fidelibacterota bacterium (assembly GCA_034408645.1). Lineage (GTDB taxonomy): Bacteria > Fidelibacterota > Marinisomatia > Marinisomatales > AB-629-J13 > AB-629-J13. Next base: position 806 of record DASCRE010000148.1, read on the forward strand.
CCTGCCAATTATACCATCTCTCTCAAGGTAAATATAGATAATATCATAGTATTCGTGTGTACTCCTGGATATTCCAAAAGGGTGAGCACACCTAATACGATAAGGTGTAAATGTTAATTCCATTGTCTCAACTCAAAATCGATATGTTCAATCAGCTCCCTGCCCCCAAATCGAATGAGGTCTGTTGTGGGAAGGCCGTGCCTGTCCTGAGTGGTTGCGCAAATGTCCAGCGCAGCTTTCTCATCCAGATTCACTGTCATTAAGTTAATTCCTAAAAACTTAGATGGCTTGAACAGTGTAACCAGCTCCACATAGTGGCTCATGACCTTTTTAAGACTTTTCATAGGTTGGTTCGCTGTATCCCTAGTACGACCGGTGTCATGGGTTAATATCATAAAATCAGGCATAGAACCGTGAACCAATCCCAAGGTCACTCCTGAATATAACATATGAGTCAGCGCGCCCTGACCCTCAACAATGATACAGTCACAATCACCGGAAATATTATCAATGACGTGTTCAATTTCACCCGCCATAAAATCTCCTGTAACTGCGTCAATGGGAACACCACCACCAAGCAGAATTCCGGTCTGACCTGTCCCAATAAATTTAGCGTTCCACCCCCTCTCTTTCAGACGAACAGATATTTCCCAGGCCGTTGTCATTTTCCCTGTATCACAGTCGGTCCCGACCGTTAACAATACCGGTACTTTTCGGACTGTCCAGCTGCCCTTTGGAAAGTGCGGCGGGTCCGGAGGTTTTCTTAGGTCAACCAGGTTGACACAATATTCTTCAGCGGTCTCACATATTGTTTCATCATCTTTTAGGAAAACATGCATTCCGCTGATCACATGACATTTATTTTTGATTGCGGACAGAATCTCTCTTCTGTAGTCTGGTGAAATAAAACCACCCTGAGGTGCGCTCCCAATTACCAGGGTGTCTGGATTGAAAGAGAGCGCCTCCTTAAAAGAACTAACAACGGGAATATCTCCTCCAAAACCCAAAACCTCTTGAACTGTTTTTCCCGCTTTCTCTTTATCAATAACAGCGGTAACACTTTGAGGCTCATATCGAATGAGCATATTACCCGTTTTGTTCAGAATATAATCAAAAGCACCTGAGGCGAGAATTGCATATTTGGGCATTGCTCTTTAATCACGAAATATTGGTGGACGTTTTTCCACAAACGCGGTTAGACCTTCTCTCGTTTCATCATTTTCAAAAAGATTGCTAAACGATTCTAGCTCAATAGAGAGACCCTCACCGATCGTTTTGCCCACAGAATCATTGATACACCTCAATGATTCCGCTACAGCGTTAGGACTATTTTTTAAAATTAGTCCTGCAAACTTGGTAACAGTGGTCAGCAATTCCTCTTGCGGTACAACTTTGTTCACCAGCCCGATCCTGAGAGCTTCTTGAGCACCAATATTGTGTCCACCAATTATTAGTTCAGTTGCCACTCCTTTTCCCACAATTCGAGGGAGTCTCTGGGTCCCCCCCCACCCGGGAATTAACCCGAGTTTAACCTCAGGCTGTCCAAAAATAGCATTCTCACTTGCAAAACGTAGATGACAGGCAAGAGAGAGTTCACACCCCCCTCCCAGTGCATATCCGTTCACCGCGGCGATAACGGGTTTGGAAGAATTCTCAATTTTAACTGTCAATGTCTGACCCAGCTCTCCAAAATCAAGTGCACCTTCCTTGCCAAGCATCTGCATATATTTTATATCTGCACCGGCAACAAATGCTTTATCTCCTGTCCCGGTAATTACGATAACCCCGGTGCGTTGATCATTCTCTAGAATTGAAAAAGCTTCATGGAGTTCATTAAGGACATCAACACTCAGTGCATTTAATGCGTCAGCTCGGTTGATGGTTATGGTAGCTATATACTCTGAAACATCAACAAGGATGGATTGAAACCGATTCATATATTTTCCTCTTAAATTAAGTTAATCGCGGAAGGTGCGACTGAAAAGAACCATTACCGTAAAGATCTCCAATCGACCCAACAACATACAAAAAGATAACAGCCATTTTCCAAAATCAGGGAGCAGCGCATAGTTCTCTGTCGGTCCGAAGTTTCCAAAGGCAGGGCCGATGTTTCCAATGGCCGACGCTGCTAAACCAATCGCAGAGCTGAAATCTAAATCCATGGCCGAAAGGATAAGGGCGGTTGCAGCAAATATAAACATATAAAAGAGAAAAAATCCCACCGTATTACGAATCACATCTCGAGAAATATATCTACTACCAATTCGAATAGGAATAATTGCCCTCGCGTGAAGCATCTGTCTTGTTTCAATAGCAATATATTTTAAAATCAATATAACTCTTATTATCTTCATTCCTCCTCCTGTTGAACCGCCCATTCCACCTACAAACATCAGAAGAAGAATAATAAACTGTGCAAAATATGGCCATAACTCATAGTCAGTTGTTCCATATCCCGTTGTCGTAAGAATGGAAACAGTTTGAAACAACGAATCCCTAAAGTGATGGTGTGACCACGAACTCCCCTGAACATACAGACCCAGACTGATACACAGAGTTATAGATACAGTAATGCCCAAATAGTAGAGAAATTCTCTGTCTTTAAAATAAGAAGTTACGTCACCGGTGATCGCCCTAAAATGGAGGGTAAAATTGATACCTGCAAAAAACATAAATAATATCATAATATAATGAATATATGAATTTTCGTAGTAAGCAATGCTGGCATTTTTTGTGGAGAAACCACCTGTGGGCATCGTGGTAAATGAGTGGCAAACCGCGTCAAACCAATCCATCCCCCCTATACCAAGTAAAATAGTCTCAGCGAGAGTAAACCCAAAGTAGACCATCCACAAATATTTTGCTGTTTCCCTGACCCTCGGTGTTATCTTATCAGCTACAGGTCCCGGTACCTCTGCACGGAATAGCTGGACACCTCCCACACCTAGAAGTGGTAATACAGCGATGGTAAAAACAATAATTCCCATTCCGCCAATCCACTGAATAAAGGAACGCCAAAATAAAATTCCATGGGGGAGACTCTCTATCCCATAGGGAAGATTTGAGAGAGTTAGAGGGTTACCGATAATAGTAGCGCCTGTGGTTGTTACTCCGGACATGGATTCAAAAAATGCATCGGTAAAATTGGGAATAAAACCACCTATATAAAAAGGAAGTGAACCGGCAAGAGCCGTTACCACCCATGCGATTGTCACAATGGTAAAGCCATCCTTGTTCGTTAGTTTTTTATGTTTTCTGGTGAAAATCCAGCCCGAGAGGCCAATAGCAGCACACATTGTAGAAGAAATCAAAAATGCGGAAACGTTTTCACCATATCCATAGCCAACACATGCGGGAACTAACATAGTCACAGCTAGAACCGTGAGCAAAACAGCGTTAACTCTGATAACTGAGTGTATATTCATAAATTAGTTTTTAATAGATTATTTTTTTCACAATTAGTGTTATCTATCGTACCACAAAAAGTTAGAACGCAAACTGCTGATAATTTAAATATTGATTTACCACAGCATTAATGTATTTAAGGTTTTTGGAGTCAACACCTTCATTTTACAGCAAACAATTTCCTGATTTTTTCAAATGCGCTGTTTTTCCCGAACACCAGAACCACATCTTCACGAGAAATTTTGGAGTCTCCCCTGGCAATGCTTAGATGACCGTGATGGTTTATCAAACCAACGATACTTTCTTTTGGAAAATCAATTTCCTTTAGAGACATTTGGGTAACAATACTGCCAGGTTCCGGATTTAATTCCCACACTTCCACATCCAACTCATCAAAGGTGTCCATCGCAGTATCAGATTGGTCACTGCGAATCTCCTTTATGATAGAATTTACTGTTGACATATTTTTACTTAAGACCGTGCCAACACCTATCTCCTGAATAATGGGCATATATTCCGTCTGAATCATATGAACTATGGATTGTTTTGCTCCAAGATGATAGGCAAGCATCCCTGAAAGTAAATTAGTTTTTTCACTTTCAGTTACAGATATATAATTGTCTACATCATCAATATTTTCTGATTTTAAAAAATCCATATCAGTTCCATCAGAGTTAATTACCATGGTATGTTCAAGATTATTTGCTATTAGTTCAGCTTTTTCCCTGTTAATCTCAATCAATCGTACCGACATCTCTTCCTGGAGCAGCTCAGCAAGAGACCTCCCGATTTTACTGCCACCTAAAATCATAACACGGTTGGACCCTGTCGCGGGAATTTCCAGCAATGCTAAAAGTGATAAAAGATCCTTAGACATAAAAATAAAAAATATGGTATCATTTTTTTCAAATACAAAATCACTCCAGGGAACGGTTGTCTCCGTTTTTCTGATCACCGCAACAATGCCAACTTTGAAGCCATCGCAGCTCTCACATAGCTCTTTTACAGATTTATCCATTAGCTTTGAGTTACCGTTGACCCGTAAACCCATCATTTGTAGTCGCCCACCTTCAAACTCCATAAAGTGAGTGGCATAGGGATGTCGTACCAGTCGAGTTATTTCCTTGCACACTACATTTTCGGGATGAATCACCAGATCAATTCCAAATTTTTCAGGACGAATGATAGAATTTCGATCGCTGTACTGTTGATTTCGGAGACGAGCAATAATTTTTTTTGCGCCAAGAATATGGGCCTGTTGAGATGCAATTAGATTGACCTCATCAACTCGGGTTAATGCCAACACATAATCTGCCCCTTCAACCTTTGCTTTGATAAGATTTTTTGGGCTGGCACCATTTCCTTCAACCACAATTACATCCAAATTTTCCGATGCTCTGCGACATTTTTTAGAATCAATATCTACAACTGTAATGTCAAATTTTTCCTGGCTCAATGCCTTAGCAACGTGAAAACCAACTTCCCCAACACCTATTATTACAATTCTCATAATTGCTCCTCTTATATCCTGAAAACTCTTCTCAGGATTGAATTCTTTTTATATCTGCTCCCAATGATTGAAATTTATTTACTATGTGTTCATATCCTCTATCAATGTGGTATACTCTGCTCACTGTTGTTTCCCCTTCTGCCACCAATCCACCGAGAATCAAAGAAGCACTCGCACGGATATCGGTAGACATGACATGCGCACCCTTGAGCTTTTTTACTCCCCGTACAAATGCTGAATTGTTTTCTATTGTTATGTTTGCACCCAGCCGATTGAGTTCAGGAACATGAGAAAAACGGTCATGGTAAACCGTATCGGTTACAACTGAGGACCCACCAGCGGTGGACATACAGGCAATCCACTGAGCCTGTAGATCTGTAGGAAAACCAGGATAGACTGCGGTGGTTAAATCCGCTGGCTTAATATGTCCCGGTGATGAGACAGTGATCGAATCTTTATCTATATCAACCTGAGTGCCTGAAGAATGCAATTTTTCCAGCAAAGCTTTTAAATGGGTGGGAGTGGTTTTCTCTATGGACACTCTCCCCAGGAGGGCTCCCGCGATTAAAAATGTACCTGCCTCAATTCGATCCGGGATAACCGATATATGAATTGGTGATAGCTGTTTCACTCCATTAATAGTAAGATAGGGTGTTCCCACTCCCTCAATCTGGGCACCCATCATATTTAACATAGTGCACAATTGTTCAATCTCGGGCTCCATTGCCGCATTTTTAATTTCAGTTATACCGGATGCTCTCACCGCAGCCATTACTATATTTCCTGTTGCGCCTACCGAAGGGAAATCAAATTGAATTGAGCACCCTCTCAGTGTCTGCGCTTCGGCCAATACATATCCCTTCTCTAATCTTATTGAGGCACCCATTTTTTCCAATGCTTTCAAATGAAAATCAACCGGTCTTGGTCCCCAGGCACACCCGCCAGGCAGGGATATCTTAGCCTTACCAAATCGACCTAATAGCGGACCCAGAATATAAAAAGATGCTCGCATGGTTTTGACTAATTCGTATGGAGCTTCCAATGTGTGAACTGTGGAAGAGTCGATGGATATCTCAGGGTAATCCAATTGGACCTGTGCCCCTGTAACTTCAATAAGTGATGCCATGGTTCTGGTGTCCCTCAAATTCGGGACATTAGAAATAGTGGTAACACCATCAGCGAGAAGAGAGGCAGCCATCATGGGTAGCACAGCATTTTTTGCACCGCTAATGAGAACAGACCCCCTCAGCTCTTTACCACCATTTATGACAATACTATCCATGGGCAGTATTAATCATAGAGCGATAGGCCTCTTCCATCTTGCCGGACATTTTTATAGTGCCATAAAGTTGCGAAATCACGGTAATCCTTTCCTCTTGGTCTAGATAAGAAACATCGACAATTGTTTTTTGATCTAGAGTCTTCTTGGAAAGGTGAAGATGATGGTTGGCTCGTGAAGCAATCTGAGGTAAGTGGGAAATACAGATTACCTGTTTTAGATTGGCAAGCCCTGCTAATGCATGAGATACTTTTTCTGCAGTTTCACCGGAAATTCCGGTATCAATTTCATCGAATATCAATGTATCAACGGGATCATTGGATTGAAAAACCGTCTTGATGGACAGCATGATACGGGAAATTTCTCCACCAGAAGCTATATCAGTCAAGGGTTTAGGGTCCTCTCCCGGATTTGTACTCAAATAGAACTCTACTGTATCAAAACCGCTCGCTGTTGGTTTTACATGAATTCCCATAAAATTAATAAATGAAGTCTCCTGCTCTGTATATCCAAAATGAATATTGAATTCAGGGTTTGGTATATTTAAGTTTTTCATTTCTTTTTCTATTGAGACTTGGAGAGCTTTCGCAGAGTCGGTTCGAGACTCATGCAATTGATGTGCCTGTGTTTTATAGGTCTCCTTAAGTGAAGCTAGCTCCAGCTCAAGAGAGCTTAATTTATTGCGATCCATTTCAAGAGAGGATAAATCCTCTTTCATTTCTTTTAATCTGAAAATTACGGAATCAATGGAACCACCATATTTCCTTTTTAATTCCTCAATTTCCTGAAGCCGTTGATCAATAAGTAAACATTTTTCCTGATCCATTTCAATTGAATTTTGATACACCATCAGTTGACCAGATGCCTCCTGAACCGAGATTCTCGCAGAGTTTATATCCTGAATGTAGCTATCTAATTCAGGGTCAATCTTTGTTAGATCTTTTAGGGTGTTCAAACTATCCTGAATACGAGATATTACAGATTGTTCCCCTGACTCAAGTGAGTGTACTAGGTGTTCAATAGAGTGATACAGGGATTCACTATTGGACAGCTTTTTATATCGTTTAAGTAGAGCCCCATCTTCTCCAACCTCAGGAGATACAGATTCTATCTCATTTGTTTGAAATTCCAATAATTCTTTTTTGGACTGTGTTTCACTCAGTTTTTTTCTGGCATATTGCAGTTCCTTTTCCACAGTAAATATTCTCTTATAGGTCTCTTGTATAGCGCTTACATGTATAGTATTATCTGCATATTTATCGAGATAATTCAAATGGGATGACCTGTCCAATATTCTTTGTTGTTCGTGCTGGCCATGAAAATCAGCACGATATGGGATCCGCTTTATTAGGTGACTTTCCTTTACAGGTTCGTCATCAATAAAGGATTTTGATCTCCCTGAGCTTGAGAGAATTCTCCGAACTGTACCGTCTGAGGTGGCTACTTCAACAACCGAGTGCGGACAGCCTGACCGCACCATTACCTTTTTACCTTTTCCCCCCAGTCCGTAGGCCAAGCTCTTTACAATTAGAGATTTCCCTGCGCCTGTTGCACCGGTAATAACCGTCAGCCCGGGGTGGAAATCAATATTCGATTCAGAAAATATTGCTAGGTCTTTTAGATACAGAGATTGAATCATTATTTAGTGGACAGTTTGTAGAAAACACTACTTCCTACCAGCATACCAATACTATCAGCGAGCAGGTCAAATAAGCTTGTATATCTGTCTGATATAAAACTTTGCCACCATTCATCAAACACTCCAAAAACAAAACCACTGAAAATAATATAAAAAAGTTGATATCCTTTTTTTGGTTTAAAACTGTGTACAGCCAGTATACCTAAAATAGCATACTCTAAAAAATGAGCAACTTTATCGGCATGCTGGAATCCTAAAATCGGTATTGATTTTGCGGGGATCGCAGAAATACATAAAATAAGTACCATGTAACCAACGAGGACGAGTTTATAAGCTATCGATTTCATATTCTCTGATTACCTTTGGGATCTCATTGACGATATCCTTTGCGGTCATTCCACGGTATCCAGTTTGAGCCAACAAAGAATCTGCAGCCATCCCATGGATAAACACACCAAGTTTACTTGCATCAAAAGTTGAAAGCCCTTGAGATACCAAACTTCCAATACAGCCTGCTAACACATCCCCTGTTCCAGCAGATGCCAAACCTTGATTACCACTGATATTTAATGATCCCTGTCCATTATGAATAACAGAAACGGGGGCAGTCTTTAGCACAAGTGTTCCATCATATTTAACCATAAATTCTTCAATAATTGAGATAAAATTATCTTTCACCTCCACTTTAGACCGGTTAACCAATTTTCCAAATTCTCCTAAATGTGGAGTAAGAATCGACCTATCGGATAAAGAATTTATATTATTCCCCAATGAGAGTAAAGCATCTGCATCCACAACAACTGGCTTTGAACAGGATTCTAAAATTCGTACAACTAGCTCCTGTGTATCACTACTGACTCCCAGTCCAGGTCCAATAATAATGGAATCACACCACTCTACTTCCTTTACTATTTCCTTAAAATTTTTTGGTCCCAATATTCCACTATCATTGTCCGTACATATAACGGAAATCCCTTCCAAAAATGCTGACTCAAAAATTGGATTTAGAGATTCAGGAATGCAGCATTTTACTAAGCCAGCACCACATTTTAGTGCAGACAATCCTGTTAATATTGCGGCTCCCGTCATCCCTCGAGATCCGGCGATTACGAGGACCTTCCCCTGTCTGTGTTTATATGAATCTTTTGGCGGAGGGGCAAGAAACCGTTTGGCATATTTTTCCTCATAGAGATTCCAACAAATTCCTGAGAGGGGTTTATCGAGTGTGGGGAATCCTATATCAGCGGTAATTATTTCACCACATTGATCCTTTCCAGGATGAAAATACAAGCCAGTCTTCTCATAGCCCATAGTGACCGTAATATTTGCCTTAACAGTATTATCATCAAGGTACCCCGTGTCTGCATTCAGCCCTGATGGGACATCAATTGAAATAACCTCCAACTTTTGGTTATTAATCCAAGCTATCCACTCAGCTATGGGAGCTCTGACTTTCCCTTTGATCCCTATACCAAGCATAGCATCAATCACCAAATTATATTGATATGATTGTGGCGGAAACTCTTGAAATTGAACATGAATATTATTTTCAATACATTCCAAATAATAATGGTTAGCATCAACAGAAAATGTATCCGGAGAATACATCATATATATCTTTGGATTAAATTTCTTCAAAGATAAAGCTGCAGCAAAACCATCACCACTGTTATTACCCTTTCCACATACAATAAGAATTTTATATTTTTCTGTGTCAGGATAAAATTTTAAAACTGTGTTAGCAACCTGGTCTCCGGCATTGCCCATAAGGGTCTTTCCCGATATCCCAAATTTTGAGGTAGCAATTTTGTCTAACTCCCTTGATTGACAGGAGGTAATAAACTGCATTATTTTTTTGCATTAACGCAAATGAAATAGCACTATCACCATCATGAGAGATTGAACATTCACAGTGATATTTTGAGTGATATGGTTTTGGCAAGTGGACAATAGGTGCGCCATCCTGTCTGGAACTTATTTCAATCTCCTTAAACCATGGACCCTGATTTTCCCCCTTTGATAGGATAGCCTTTTTAACTGCCTCCTTGGCAGCAAATCGTCCAGCAAAATGGTGCGAAGCAGCTCTCCCCCTATCCTGACAATAAGCGATCTCTGATTCGGTAAAAACACGGTGTTTAAATCGAGTTCCCTTTTGAGATTGTAAGATATTTTTAATGCGATCAATTGAGACTATATCAACACCAATGGATAGGTCAATCATTATTTAATTCCTTCACAATTGTTACTACCTCATATATATCTTCGACATCCCAATCTGCACCAGAGTGTACAGTACCAAAGGTATCACCGTATTTAGCAAATATAGTTCTGATACCCACTTTTTTGGCACCAACAACATCTCGCTCAGGCCAGTCTCCGATCATCAACGTTTCATCAGAAGAAATTTTCATTTTTTCCAGCGCCATCTCAAAGGGAATAGGCGATGGTTTTCGTGCTTTTGTATCATCAAAAGTAAGCACCAGGTCAAATAAATGATGCAAGTTCAAATGATAAATCCTTAGCCAGGCCTCACGGCTGGGGGCGTCGGACACTACAACCAGCTTAATCCCCATTTTTAATAATTCAAAGAGACAACGATTCACATTAGGATATAATTGCAAGCTTGCCTCCCGCGCACTGCGGTAGGCAACAATTCCCGCAGCTAAAAATTTGTTATCAACATAGCCCAGTGTTTTTATTAAATATTCATTGAATATTTTTTGGTTTTCCCACCCAATTTCTTCATAGAGTGTAAATATATCTTTATATGATTTTTCAGTATCAAGATTAAGCCCAGCTTCCTGCATGGCTGACACGGCCGCACGGACTGCATTTTGTTTCATCTTGACAAAATCGAGGAGGGTATTATCGAGATCAAATATGACAGCTTTGATCATTATATTTTTATGCAGAACTCATCTGCTTAATTTAAATTATTCTTCGTACTTTGCGGGGTTTTTTATTTTGTCAATCTCATATTCAGCCATTTGACGCCAGGAGCGGTCCTCTCTTGCTTTCTCTAACGCATTAAGTGCGGCGGTCTTATTTCCTTTTCCATTACACCATTCCGCAATACCTAATTCATACCAACCTGCACCAAACCGTTTTTTTCTATCTGTTGCTTCCCTGGCCGCTATTCTTGCTGATTCACAATCTTTTAATTGATTGTGAACGGATGCGAGGCGTACCCAGGCACCACCATTCTTTGGATCTAATGACGTACCTTTTTCAAGATGAATTTTTGCCATTTCCAGAGAATCCAACTCCATATAAACCATACCCAAAGAGATAAAGGGCTTTGAATAGTTTGGCTGAACCGCTATCGCTGTATTTAATACCTCGATCGCCATTTCATAATTTCTCCCCTTTATATAAATATCACCCATACTGCTGTAAGCTTTTGCATATGTAGAATCAATCTCCACTGCCTTCTGAAAGGATTTCAGTGCATCAGAGCTATTACCATATTTGTTCTGGGCAAGTCCCAAAGCAAACCATCCCTGATAAAAGGTAGAATCTATATTAATTGCTTGTGAATATGCGTCAATTGCAATGGATAAATTTCCCCTCTTTGTTTCAATAACACCAATCTGGTAGTGGGCTCTCGTAAAAGTTGGATCAAAAGTCAAAACTTTATGATATAAATCCATTGCACCCTCAAGGTTCCCTCTTCTATATGCATTATTCCCATCATTAAATGTATTTTTCACCACATTATTAATAGCTATACGGGCTTTTTCGTGATCAGGATTTAATTCCAACGCCCCCCTATAATAGTTGACAGCGGATTCAATATCAGACAACCTGAATTTTGCCAGTCCCATACTGAACACGGCCTCCGTAAAATTTGGGAACTCAGCCACCACTACTTCGTAGTTAGAGAATGCTTCCTCATATTGTCCGTTTTTCATGGCTCTACCACCGTCATTCATTTTGACATTGATATCATTAAACCGATCGAATTCTTTGCGATTTTCTTCATTGACCTTAACTGCATTAAATAATAATTCCTTTGCCTTTTCCATATTACCGAGCCGCAGTGCTATTTGAAATTCTGTTAGCGGTTCCGCACCATCAACTGGGTCGTTTGTCGTGCTTGTTGTGGGGGAGGTTCCATCAGACTCCAATCCACCTGGAGGAACCGAGGTCTCCTCTGTTTGGGGAATCAATATGGAAACAGAAAATAAAAAAAGTATTATTTTAATTGATTTAATATTTCTCATTTGTGATTTGATTTATGTGTTAATACTGTGCCGAAGGCCGGAGTCGAACCGGCACGTCCAATGGGACACTGCCCCCTCAAGACAGCGTGTCTACCAATTCCACCACTTCGGCTAATTATTCTTCCCCTAGGGGAAGATCTCCTGAGGTCTCTAATCCTGCCGGCAGAGAAAGATCAGCACCTGGTGAAATAGGTTGATTCTCAGATTCTCGTTTCAACAAAGATTCTGATTCCACCAGCCCCGGAGCACTCAATAGACTGATAAGTATTGCCAGTGATAAAAATATTCCAGCTAACCAGGTGGTAATTTTACTTAAAAATGAAGCGGCACCTCTTCCACCCATAATCGCGCTGGTGGTGGCACTTCCAAATGTCCCTGATAATCCACCTCCCTGACTCGCCTGCATGAGAACTGTCAGAATTAACAGGATACTAACTATTGTATGTAAAAAAATAAAAAATCCTTGCACGTTCACTCCTTACTATATTGTTCAACTTTGTTTATTATTTGATAAAATGAATCTCTTTCTAAACTCGCACCCCCAACCAAAAATCCATCCACACCAGGTGTAGAGATAAGGGAATTTGCGTTCTTTGGATTCACAGAACCTCCATATAAAATAGGCATGTTTTCACTATCACCGACAGAATAATTATTTTGGATTTTTTTTCTGATAAATGTGTGAGCCTCTTCAATTTGTGATTCATCAGCATTCAAACCAGTTCCAATTGCCCAAACAGGCTCATAAGCAATAATAAGATCACCTAAATTTGAGAGCTCTCTCAATCCTCTGTCTATTTGGTCCTCCAAAACTTCTTGTGTTTCATCAAATTTTCTCTGTTCCTCAGTTTCTCCTACACAAAAGATGGGTATTAATTTGTGAGAAACAGCTGAGTGAATTTTTTTATTAATCAGCTCATCATTCTCTCCAAATACATGCCGTCTTTCTGAATGTCCAATGATGACATACTTTACACCTAGTTCGGACAGCATAGAGCAAGATATCTCACCCGTAAAAGCACCCGATTCTTTCCAATAACAATTTTGTGCGCCCAACCCATGTGTGGTACCACTCAATTGTTCCATCATTCCAACCAACGCCGTAAAGGGCGGGCAGAATATAACTTTTGTCCTTTCTATATCCAAAAGTAATTTGGACATTTTTCCGACGAACGAGGTCCCCTCATTCAGAGTTTTATTCATTTTCCAATTACCTGCTACGATCTTTTGAATTTTCATGGTTTCTCCAATATAGAAATAGCGGGCAAAAGATTGCCACTTAATAGCTCCAGAGACGCACCGCCTCCGGTTGAGACATGTGACATGGAATTTGCCAATCCAAATGTATTCACAGCTGCCGCTGTATCTCCACCCCCAACAATAACGACACGATCATGGTCCCCATCCGCTGCTAATGATTCAGCCAATTGCCTAGTTCCGTTTTCAAATCCTTCCTCTTCAAACACACCCATAGGACCATTCCACAATACTGTCCCTGCATGTAAAGCAGAGCTGCTAAAGTGTTGGATTGTTTCAGGCCCTATATCAAATCCCCCCATCCCCTTGGGAATTTCAGAAACAGAAACCGTTTGTCTTGAATGTGGTGCGTCCACGCTTTCAGCGACAACAACATCAACAGGCAGCTCTACCTTCACAGAATTATTTCTGGCATAGGACAATATCTTTTTTGCATCTGGGATCATGGAATCATCCACCAAAGAACTTCCAATCTCTTTTCCTTTTGCTTTTAGAAATGTAAAGGCCATACCCCCACCAATGAGAACTGAGTCGGCAATCTCAACAAGTTTTAAAATCAAATTCAATTTACCTTTTATTTTAGCGCCACCTAAAATTAAAATAAATGGCCTCGCAGGAGATTTGATTGATTGACCTAAATATTTTAACTCATTTTCAATGAGAAAACCAATCCCTCTCTGAGAGAAAAATGGGACAACCCCCACATTTGATGCGTGGCTTCGGTGAGAAGTCCCAAAAGCATCATTGATGAACACATCACCATGCTTAGCTAACTGTGAAGAAAAAGAGGGATCGTTATCAGTTTCTCCTTTATGAAATCGAAGATTTTCAAGCAAATGTATTTCACCCGGTTTCAATCCCAAAGTCACATCATGGGAATCTTCTGAAACACAGTCCATGGAAAATTTGATTGGCATTTCCAGTAAATCTGCCAATGTCTCTCCTACCGGTAGTAAACTCATTTTCTCCACTTTTTTCCCGTTTGGCCGTCCCAGATGAGAACATAAAATAATAGATGCACCTCGTTTTAAACAATATTTGATCGTGGGAAGAGAGGATTTTATTCTGTGTTGATCCTGTACCTGACCATTATTGAGTGGTACATTAAAGTCTACCCGTATCAAAACTTTTTTTGAATTTAGATTTAATAGTTTTGGAGATTTAATCATTCTATATCAATTACCCTAAAGTTGCCAATGAAAGTTCAGCTATATTCTCAAAATTATATTTTTTTAAAAAATTAAGATGTGCTAAATCTATCCATAGACCCGGAGATCAATCCATCATCCACCAATCCTGCACTTTGGTATAACTTGTGTCCGCTAATTTTAATAGCATCTTTCATATTTATATTACGCTCTTCTTTAGATAAAGTGGTTTGTTAGTGTGTACATTTTACTCTCTTTAATAAATGCAATTCTACAGGGATATTCAATTGTAATGCAATGCCTATTGCAATCTACTCAGATTTGAGAGAAAATCGATTTACAATAGCCCTGTTATTAATTAATATTTCTCAAACATTTAATTAATAAGTATTGATGAATTGGTTATTGAAATGTAATATCCATTCAGTAAATCTGTAGTCTCAATAATGAATTTCTCAGGTAATAATAAAAATAACAGACTAGAATTTCAAGACCTAATGCTATTCAGGGTACACGAGATTCTCCTTGTCTCCAGCCCCTATGATGCATATATCCTTGAGGAAGATGGTCGCCTTACAGAACAAATACTTCATGGCTATCTTGGTATGAATATCAGTTATGCACCACGACTGTGGCATGCACAAACTGCAGAGCAGGCACTAAACATGATTGAAAAACGTAAATTTGATTTAATCATTATCATGCTTAGAATTTCAGATATGAATTCTGTTTCTTTGGCAAAAAAAATAAAAAGGACGCACCCCAAAACATCCCTCTTTTTATTAGCTTTTGATGAGTCTGAATTGACTATATTTAGAGAAAATGAAATCCAAAACTTTTTTGATCGTGTGTTTATTTGGTCAGGAAACTCCAATGTTTTCCTCGCAATCATAAAACAATTGGAAGACCGGAAAAATTCCCCCCGGGATATTAATAGAGGAGAAGTGAGAGCCATTATATTTGTCGAGGATTCTCCCCGGTTTTATTCGGTTATTTTACCTTTGATTTATCAGGAGATAATGTATCACACTCAGCAGTTAGTGAGTAAAAGTTTTAATCACACCCACAGAATCCTTCATTTGCGTAGCAGAACAAAAATTTTATTTGCGACTCAATTTGAAGAGGCAAAAAAATATTTTAATAAATACCATGAAAATATTTTAGGTATAGTATCAGATATTCGTTTCCCAAGAAAAGGCATATTGGACCCAGATGCCGGAATTCGTTTTACTCAGTATGTACGGGAAAAGGAGCCTCACATGCCCGTTGTTCTGCAATCAACAAATCTTAAGAAAAAGAAATGGGCTGATAAGGTCAAGGCTTCTTTTCTAAATAAACGGTCGGACTCTCTCATGTATGATATAAGGAATTTTATCACAAATAATTTTGGATTTGGTGATTTTATTTTCAGGTCATTGGATGGAGAAGAGATTTCGGTAGCCGAAAATTTGAAAGAATTAAGGAATAAGATTAAAAAAATCCCTACAGATATTATGATTTACCATGCCTCAAGTAATCACTTCTCCAATTGGATTGCTGCAAGGGGCGAATTCAGCCTTGCAAAAAATTTAAGGCCGAAACAAGTAACAGATTTTGAGTCACCGGAAGAATTAAGAACATACTTGGTTCAATCTATAGATATGACACTGGATGAGGAAAAAAAATTACGAGTTGCAGACTTCAGCACACCGGAAAAAACAACGGTCACAAACTTCACAAGACTCTATGGTGGATCTTTAGGTGGTAAGGCCAGAGGATTGGGCTTTATGAATAAAGTAATTAGGGACACAAGTATACAAAATAAATTCCCTGAAGCTCTGATTCAAGTACCACGTATTGCTGTTATAGGTACAGACGCTTTTGATCAGTTTTTAGTTGAGAATAAACTACATAAAAAAATCTACACATTGGAAACCAACTCGGAATTGGAGACCGTTTTTATAGATGCGTCACTCCCAAAAAATCTTATAAAATCTCTAAAGGCATTTCTAAAACAGGTTAAATATCCCTTGGCAGTTCGATCATCCAGCCTTCTAGAGGACTCTCAATATCAACCGTTGGCAGGTATGTACTCAACACTTATGATCCAAAATTCGGACAAAAGCAGTAAAAAACGATTGAGCCAGCTAAGCGAAGCTATAAAACGAATTTATGCATCCACCTTTTTCAAGGATCTCAATTCAATTATTTCTAAATCAAAACATCATCATAATGAAGAGAAAATGGCCATCCTGATCACAGAATTGATTGGTCAAAATTATGGAAATAGATTTTATCCGACACTAAGTGGGGTCGCACAAAATATTAATTATTATCCTGTCAGTTATTCAGAAAGAAACGATGGTGTCTCAACCATCGCACTGGGCTTTGGAAGAACAGTGGTAGAGGGGGAAAGAGCTCTTCGGTTTACACCCAAATATCCGGCAATTCTTCCTCAATATTACTCCATACGTTCTGCAGAAGAAAATACACAATCCACTTTTTATGCCTTAAATACAGATCCATCGGTCGACCCATTGTCCGGCGGTGAAAAAACAAATTTAATAAAATATAGTATGGATGCTGCGGAAGATGATGGATCTCTGTTTTGGGCTGGAAGTGTCATTTGTTCTGAAGATTCTGTAATTCGGGATTCATTGAGATACAAGGGGAAAAGAATCATCACATTCCCCTCTCTATTGAAATGGCAAATTTTTCCATTCCCTGAACTCATTACAGAAATATTAAACACAGGAAAAAAATTTATGGGGTGTCCCGTTGAGATTGAATTTGCTGTTAACTTATTTAAGGATAAAAAACCGCCTGAATTTATTCTCCTTCAAATTAGACCCATGATGATCAGTAATCTAGATGTTAAAAATAACCTAAAAATAAAATCATCAGATGACGTGTTTATAAAAAGTACAGTGTCGCTGGGGAATGGGCATTTCAATGGAATAAAAAATATAATTTTTGTGGACCCTAAATCATTTCAACCAGGAAAATCAAGAGATGTCGCCAGAGAAATTGGATATTTTAATAATAAATTATCTTCAGAGCCCTATCTTTTGGTGGGACCTGGGAGATGGGGATCAGCGGACCCCTGGCTGGGCATTCCTGTTGATTGGCAGGACATCTCCAATGTGAAGATCATGGTTGAACTTGGGATGAAAGACTTTCCCGTTGACCATTCTTTCGGGAGTCATTTTTTTCAAAATGTAACCAGTCG
>DASCRE010000149.1:0-9326 GCA_034408645.1 Fidelibacterota bacterium
CTCTACATCCATCTCTACATTATCTCCAGGCATTACCATTTCCGTACCTGATGGCAATGTGCATACACCCGTTACGTCTGTTGTCCTAAAATAAAACTGAGGACGGTATCCATTGAAAAACGGTGTGTGACGACCACCCTCTTCCTTCTTCAAGACATAGACGTTTGCCTTAAAGTTTGTATGGGGTGTAATACTACCAGGCTTCGCTAACACCTGACCACGTTTCAAATCCTCCTTATCTACTCCTCGCAACAATAAGCCCGCATTGTCACCCGCTCTACCTTCATCCAATAGCTTTCGAAACATCTCCACACCTGTACATACCGTCTTTTTATCCAGACCCAATCCCAATATTTCTATCTCATCACCTACCTTTACTATACCACTCTCAACACGACCTGTTCCAACCGTACCCCTCCCTGTAATACTAAATACATCCTCAACCGGCATCAAAAATGGCTTATCGATATCCCGAACAGGTTCAGGTATAAAACTGTCACAAGCATCCAATAATTCTTTTATACATCCTGCAGCTGCTTCATCTGAAGGATTGTTCAAAGCATTCAATGCACTTCCTTTAATAATAGGTGTGTCATCACCAGGAAAATCATACTCATTCAACAAATCACGTAACTCCATCTCTACTAAATCTATCAACTCAGGATCATCTACTTGATCCGTCTTGTTCATAAATACTACCAAACTGGGAACATTCACCTGACGGGCCAACAATACATGCTCACGGGTCTGGGGCATAGGACCGTCAGCTGCACTCACCACTAAAATACCACCATCCATCTGGGCAGCTCCTGTAATCATGTTTTTAATATAATCCGCGTGACCAGGGCAATCCACGTGGGCATAATGACGATTCTCCGTCTCATACTCAACATGAGCTGTCTGAATCGTAATCCCACGTTCACGCTCCTCAGGTGCATTATCAATAGAATCGAACGTACGTACCTCAGCATATCCTCCCGCTGACTGAGATACAGTGATTGCTGCAGTTAATGTCGTCTTACCATGGTCCACATGGCCAATAGTTCCAATATTGACGTGCGGCTTCGTTCTTTCAAATTTTTCCTTCGACATAATTACTCCTTATATTTTTAGGCTTTAATAAGTCCGGATACTTGTTCAATAATTTCCTCCTGAATACTAGCAGGAACTTTCTTAAACTCTGAAAAATCCATATGGAAAACAGCTCTTCCCTGTGTAAGAGACCGAAGCACTGTAGCATACCCAAACATCTGGCCAAGAGGTACATTTGCAATGATAATCTGTAGATTTTTTCTTTGATTCATACTTTCAATTTTTCCTCTTCGGGAATTAATATCACCTACAACATCTCCCAGATACTCATCTGGAGTTGTGATTTCCACTTTCATTATTGGCTCTTTAAGAATAGGATTGGCTTTTTTGCATGCTGCCTTTACAGCCATAGATCCAGCTATTTTAAAAGCAATTTCTGATGAGTCAACATCATGATAGGATCCAAATACCAATTCCACGCTAACATCTTCTAACGGGAACCCTGCCAAAATACCATTTTGCAACCCTTCCTGAATTCCCTTATCAACAGAAGAGATAAATTCCCTTGGAATAGCGCCTCCCACAATCTTATTAATAAAACAATACCCTTTCCCGGATTCACTTGGTTCAACATTAATGACAACATGACCGTATTGACCCCTACCACCAGATTGACGTATAAACTTACCATGTATATCCGAAACCTTCTTGGTAATACTCTCAATATATGTGACCTGCGGCTTACCTACATTTGCTTTTACCTTAAATTCACGTAACATCCTATCAACGAGAATTTCTAAATGCAATTCCCCCATTCCAGAAATTATTGTCTGCCCTGTATCCGCATTGTTTGAAACTCGGAATGTAGGATCCTCTTCTGTCAATTTTATTAATGCCTTCGATAGCGCATCCTGATCTGCCTTACTCACTGGCTCCACTGCAACCTCAATAACAGGTTCCGGGAATTCCATCATCTCAAGGACGATAGGTTGTTTCTCCTCACATAAAGTATGACCTGTATTTGTCCCCTTCAGTCCAACCGCTGCAACAATTTCCCCGGCTCGAATCTCATTAACATCTTCACGCTTATTAGCGTGCATCATTAATAAACGACTTATCCGCTCTCTTTTCCCCGTATTTGAGTTAAATACATAAGATCCTTTTTTTAATTCACCTGAATAAACACGTATATAGGTAAGTCGCCCTACATAAGGATCTGTCATTATCTTAAATGCCAAAGCACTAAAAGGTTCTTTAGCATCAGGTTTCCGAATCAGTGCAATATCTGAATCTTTATTATCAAATCCCTGAACCTCACCTACATCTTCAGGGGTCGGCAGAAAATCAACTACTGCATCCAGCAATCTCTGAACTCCTTTATTTTTAAAGGCGGAACCACAGAATATTGGAATAAACGTATTATCAAGACACCCTTTTCTGATTGATTTTTTTAGTTCTTCAACCGAAATTTCTTCATCTGCTAAATATTTTTCCATCAATCCATCATCATATGTGGCAGTTTCTTCAATTAAATGATGCCTCCATTTCTTTGCATCATCAAGCAAACCACTAGGGATATCACCATATTCGAATCTTGATCCTAATGTCGATTCGTTATATAGAATTGCTTTCATGGATAACAAATCTATAATACCATTAAACATTTCTCCTTCACCAATAGGAAGAGTTAAGGGTAATGGGTTTGCCTTCAAACGATCTTTTATCATATCGGTGACGAAAAAGTAATCAGCGCCAACTCGATCCATTTTATTGACAAATGCAATCCTGGGAACATTATATTTATCTGCCTGTCTCCACACAGTTTCGCTCTGAGGTTCGACACCACCAACTGCACAAAAAATAGCGATTGTACCATCTAGAATTCTTAACGAACGCTCTACCTCTACTGTAAAATCCACATGACCAGGAGTATCAATAATATTGATTCGATGGTCATCCCAAATAGCCGTGGTCGCTGCTGAAGTAATAGTAATCCCTCTTTCTCTCTCCTGCTCCATCCAATCCATAGTAGCGCCACCTTCGTGAACCTCACCCAATTTATGGGTACGCCCAGTGTAAAACAGTATCCTTTCTGTTAGAGTTGTTTTACCGGCATCAATATGAGCCATAATACCTATATTTCTTACTTTATTAAGTTGATAATTTTGCATTACCTTCTTCTTCCAAAATGCGCAAATGCCTTATTGGCTTCAGCCATACGATGCGTGTCATCTTTTTTCTTAATAGCGCCACCCTCATTATTTGCCGCGGAAATAAACTCACGAGCAAGGCGTTCAGCCATCGGCTTACCACTTTGAGCTAAGGCCGAATTAATAATCCAATGAGATGCTAAAAAAAATCTTCTCCCTGTAGCAACTTCAATAGGAACCTGATAAGTCGCTCCACCTATTCTACGGGATTTGACTTCTAATACTGGTGACGTATTATTTATTGCACTCTCAAACACCTTTATCCCATCAGCTTTGGTTCTCTGCTTAATGGTATCCATTGCATCATAAAATATTTTTTCGGCTACCCCTTTTTTTCCACCGGACATAATAAAATTTATAAATTTTGCTACAGCCAAATCATTATACACAGGGTCGGGCAGAATTGTCCTTTTTTCAGGCCTCCTTCTTCTCATTATCTTGCTCTTTTTGCTCCATAACGAGAACGACTTGTTTTTCTGTCAGAAACTCCAGCAGTATCTAAAGTCCCCCTTACAATATGATATCGCACACCAGGAAGATCTTTGACACGACCCCCTTCAATCAGAACTATAGAGTGCTCCTGTAGATTATGACCTTCCCCTGGAATATAAGCAGTAACTTCCATTCCATTAACCAAACGCACACGGGCAACTTTCCGTAGTGCCGAATTTGGTTTTTTGGGCGTAGTTGTATATACACGTGTACAAACCCCGCGTTTCTGCGGATTCCCTTTTAACGCAGGCGTGGATGTTTTCTTTGAAGCAGAAAACCTTCCTTTTCGAACTAATTGATTTATTGTCGGCATTTCAATTCAAATACAGTCTATAATTTTATTAAATAATATAGCAAACAACCAATAACTATTAAACTGATTCAGTAATTTTTTTATTTTTCGATTCTTCTTCATCTGAGTCAACTGAAAAAGCCTCTGAATTATTTTCGACCATAATGTCAGTGTTATCTGAAAATCCCGTTCCTGCAGGAATTAATCTACCTATAGTCACATTTTCTTTTAATCCTCTGAGATGATCAATTTTACAAGAAGCTGCTGCATCAGTCAATACACGTGTGGTTTCCTGAAAAGATGCTGCAGATAGGAAACTTTCAGTATTTAATGAAGCTCGAGTAATTCCCATGAGAAGAGGTTCAAATTTTGCTATTTTGGGTTTCCTGTACTTAGCAGGGGACTTGCTGTTTTCCTTTAACTCATTGTTAATTTCATTAAATTCAGATTTATCAATTACCATCTCCTCTTCAAATTCCGAATCCCCTGGATCAGTAACAACAACACAATGAGAAATGCGCTCATTTTCTTTATTGAAATCCCACTTATCAATTCTCTCTGATTCCATAAGTCGAGTATCGCCAGGATCAGAAACAACCTGCTTTTTCATCATTTGCCTAACAATCACTTCTATGTGCTTATCATTAATGCTAACTCCCTGTAATCGATACACTTCCTGAATCCCATTTACAAGGTATTCTCTCACAGCACCAGGACCCATAATTTTTAGGATATCACCTGGCGATGTAGCACCTTCACACAAAGGAGTCCCTGCAGTAATGAAGTCACCATCATGGACTATAACGTGTTTTCCATAGGGTATATTGTAGGATCTAGAGTCACCATCACTATTTTCAACGATTATTTTGCGAATCCCTCGTTTTGTATCTCCAAATTTTACCGTACCATTTATTTCAGAAACCACAGATGGATTTTTTGGAATTCGGGCTTCAAATAATTCTGCAACCCTAGGGAGGCCACCTGTAATATCCCTAGTCTTACCAATATCTTTTTGAATCTTAACTAAGGTTTGTCCACGTTTAACTTTCTGACCATCAGTAATCACCAAAGTAGCTTTAACCGGTAAAATAGTTCCTCCTGTCATTATTTCATCATTATCATTAGTAATTTCAATATGAGGACTTAAATTTCTGTCCCGTGATTCTATGATAACCATCTGTTTTTTTCCGCCTTCAACTGCTTCAACCTGATAGGTTTCTCCCTCAATAAAATCTCTAAGATTGACCTTTCCAGTTTGGGCTGCAAGAATTATATCAGTATAAGGATCCCAACGAAATAATGTTTTCCCACTTTTTATTTTCTCACCCTCTTTGATGAATACATTGGCTCCATACGGTACATTATACTCTGAGAAAATCTCATTTTTTTTCTTTTCATTTAGTATATACATTTTTGCATGTCGGGACATACATCGCGTTATTATTTTCCCAGAATCATCTTTTGTGTCGGCTGAACTATAGTTGTCAGAAAATTTAACTAATCCTCCAAATTTAGTCTTCTTTTCAGATTTTTCAATTATACGAGTGGCTGTACCTCCAATATGAAAAGTACGAAGTGTCAGCTGTGTCCCAGGCTCACCTATACTCTGTGCTGCCTGAATTCCAACCGCTGTACCAATATTAACCATTTGATGATTGGATAAATTCCACCCATAACACATGGCACATACCCCACGTTCCGATTCACATGACAAAACCGAACGAATCCGGGCACTCTGTATTCCACTTTCATCAACCAAAGCAATATTTTTTTCATCAATTAATTGCCCTGAAGATATCAATATTTCGCCCCCAATAATGATATCATCTACTAAAACTCTTCCTAAAATACGCTCTGACAACTCTTCAATAACCTTTTCATCTTCTTTTAAGGGGTGAATAACAATCCCATTAATTGTACCACAATCATTTTCTCTAATAACAACATCTTGTGAAACATCCACTAACCGGCGTGTCAAATATCCAGCATCAGCTGTCTTTAATGCAGTGTCTGCCAATCCTTTTCGAGCTCCGTGTGTGGATATAAAATATTCCATAACAGATAACCCTTCTTTAAAGTTTGAAATGATTGGGGATTCTATTATCTCTCCTTTTTCACCTGTCATAGATTTTTTTGGTTTCGCCATCAAACCCCGCATTCCAGCTAACTGCTTTACCTGGTCTTCTGTTCCTCTCGCACCAGAACCAGCCATCATAAATACAGGGTTAAATCCACCCTGGTCTTTTGAAAGGTCATCCATCATAGATTTCGCCACATGATTTGTTACATGTGTCCAAATATCAATTACCTTGTTATAACGCTCACCATCCGTTAAAATATGGTTTTTAAATTTTCTCTGAATGCTTTCAACTTCTTTAAATCCATCCCTTAAAATCTCATCCTTTTGGGCAGGAATCAATATATCGCTTATAGACACAGAACAACCACCCTGGGTCGCTGTATCAAATCCAAGTCTTTTCAATTTATCTAAAAAGATAACCGTTTTTTGATTTCCTGCTTTTAAATAACATTGATTTATAATTTCCCCCAAACTATTTTTTGTTATAATGACATCCAAATATTCCATCTCTTCTGGAAGAATTGAATTGAATAGAATTTTTCCAATCGTTGTATTTTTATACCATTTCCCATTATGCCGTACATTGACGATGGCATGTATAGTTGCTTTACTATTTTCCCAAGCGAGAATAGCTTCTTGAAAAGACTTAAAATACTTACCCTCTCCTTTCTCTCCTTTTCGAGGACTTGTCAAGTAATAGCATCCCAAAACCATATCTTGTGATGGAATTGCAACAGGTTTCCCATTGGCAGGATGTAAAATATTATGACTGGAAAGCATCAAAATCCTTGCTTCTACCTGCGCTGGAATTGACAAAGGAACATGTACAGCCATTTGATCCCCATCAAAATCAGCATTAAATGCAGAACAAACTAGCGGATGTATTCTTAATGCTTTACCATCAATCAATACCGGTTGAAATGCCTGAATACCCAATCGGTGTAATGTAGGTGCGCGATTTAGCAGTATAGGATGGTCTTCCACAACGGTTTCCAATACGTTATAAATTGCTGAATCTCTGCTCTCAATCATCAATTTAGCACCTCGAGGAGTACTGGCAAGCCCATGTTCAATCAAGGATCGGATCATGTGAGGCTTAAATAATTCAAGTGCCATGTCTTTTGGAAGTCCACATTCATGTAAGTTTAATTCAGGACCAACAACAATAACAGATCGCCCGGAATAATCTACTCGCTTTCCCAATAAATTCTGACGAAATCGGCCCTGCTTCCCCTTCAACATGTCCGATAAAGATTTTAGGGGTCTTCTTGTTCCACTCCTGATAGCAGTTTTCCTTCGGCTGTTATCAAAAAGCGCATCCACCGATTCTTGAAGCATTCGCTTTTCGTTACGCAGGATAACATCAGGGGCTTTGATTTCCATTAGTTGTTTCAACCTATTATTTCTGATGATAATTCTCCGATACAAATCATTAAGATCACTGGCAGCAAATCGGCCACCCTCCAAGGGTACTAATGGCCTTAATTCTGGGGGTATAACTGGCAGAATCGCAACCACCATCCACTCAGGTCGGTTGATTTTCTTTTTGGTTCCATCATTTACAAACTCATTAACCACCTTCAGCCTCTTCAGTGCATCTTTTTTCTTTTGAACAGATTTTGTAGATTTAGCCGCATCCTCAAGATCCCTTTTAACTTCAAAATAGTTCAACCTGTTTAAAACTTCTTTAATCGCCTCACCACCCATTAATGCCTGAAAATAATCATCATTGTCCCGCTCTTCATCTGAAACCGCATAATATCCAAACTGATTTTCTAACTCATTAAACTCTTCTTCAGTAATTAATTCCATAAATGCTCGATCACTTTTACCTGGATCTACCACCATAAATATCTCGTAATAAATTACCTTTTCTAATTCTCGAGTACTTAATCCTGTTAAATAACTCAACTTACTGGGTATTGACTTCAAAAACCAAATATGAATAACCGGTACTGCTAGTGTAATATGCCCTGTCCTGTCACGACGAACTTTTTTTCGCGTTACCTCTACACCACACCTATCACATATAATCCCTCTATAACGAATTCCTTTATACTTACCACAGTGACATTCATAATCTTTTATAGGACCAAATATTTTTTCGCAAAATAATCCGTCCTTCTCAGGTTTATATGAACGATAATTAATCGTTTCTGGTTTTAAAATCTCACCATAAGAACGCTGCAAAACTGATTCCGGTGATGATAAACTAATCGTTACGGATTTATAGTTTTTTGTTGTATCTATTTTACTTGATTGAATGTATGTCAAACTTTATTCTCCCTTAATCTAATTCAATTTCCAAACCCAGCCCCTGCAACTCTTTTATAAGCACATGGAACGATTCTGGAGTTCCAATATTGGGCATATCATCTCCCTTCACAAGAGCATTATATACCCGAGAGCGACCTTCAACATCATCTGATTTTACTGTAAGGATCTCCTGCAATGTATGAGCTGCCCCATAAGCTTCAAGAGCCCATACCTCCATTTCTCCGAACCTCTGACCTCCAAACTGTGCCTTTCCACCTAGTGGCTGTTGGGTAATCAACGAATAGGGACCTGTTGAACGAGCGTGCATTTTGTCTTCAACCATATGGCTTAGCTTCATCATATAAATGCTACCTATTGTAATTGGATTGTCAAATTTTTCTCCTGTTCTTCCATTAATGAGAGTTGCCTTACCAGTAGTGGGTAAATTTGCCTTTTTCATTTCTTGTTGTACTTCATCAGGGCGTGCACCGTTAAAAACAGGAGTCTCATATTTTACGTTCATCACATCCGCGGCCCATCCCAGCATGGTTTCATATAATTGGCCTAAATTCATTCTGGATGGTACACCCAAGGGATTCAGAATAATATCTATTGGAGTTCCATCTTCTCTAAACGGCATATCTTCTTCAGGAACAATAGCAGCAATAACACCCTTATTTCCATGTCGACCTGCTAATTTATCACCGACAAGAATCTTCCTTTTGTTTGCTATATATACTTTAGCCAATCGTAATATTCCTGGCTGAAGCTCATCTCCAATCTTTAGAGTAAAAACATCCCTCTCTAATTGAGATTCTATTCTCTGCCATTCTTTTCTAAATGATCTCCAAATGGAACGGATTTTATCCCAAATTTCCTTATTTTCTACCCAGGAAGTTTCCTGAGAAAACCTCTCCATGTCATAGGATTTAGCACGTTTAACAGTTAGCTTGGTACCTTTTTT
>DASCRE010000150.1:0-2487 GCA_034408645.1 Fidelibacterota bacterium
TAATAAATAAATATGATGAATAATGTTTATCCATTAATAATTATAAATTTTATAGAATTATACTGTATTTTTCATATATATAATTATTTCACATGAATAATACAGAAAATTTATTTTTTTTCATATTCTTTCCGATAATGAGTGTTGAGAACAAAGAGCTTGAAAAAGCTGATTAACGGGGGAAATATTGAGTTTCCTTTGTTTAAGTGTTGTTTAAGCTAAAGTAAATAGAAAAAATAAAAAACGGAGGAATAAAATGAGTCTTTTCAGAATTGGAGCAAATATCCAAGCAATGGATTCTCTCAGATCCCTATATGGTCTTAATCAGGAAATGGGACAACGCCAGTCCCGCCTTGCATCCGGTAGACGGATCAATACGGCTCGGGATGATACAGCAGGTTATGCTATCGCCAGATCCTTAGAAGCGCGCAAGCATGGTTTAGGCGCTGCCCTTTCAAATGTGCAGAATGCACAGAGCCTGTTGGCTATTGCAGAAGGCGGCTACCAAAACCAGATGGAAATCCTACAGACCATCAAAGATAAAACAGTTCAGGCTTCTGATAGAGCAGTGAGTGATACCCAGAGAGCATCCATAGACAGACAGGTGTTTCAGCTGTTGACAGAGTTGGACGAAATTGGTGCACAGACAAAGTGGTCAGGTACGACCTTGATCAATGGTGCAAGCAATAGATCTTTCTCTTTCCATGTTGGTGGAGATACCGGAGAAGAGTTACTGGTCACGCTGGATAAGTCAAATAGTTCTACACATGGTTTAAGTGCGGTAGCCACAGCGGCCGGAGCAGGAACTATTGGTACTGGTACCAGTGTTGACGGTGCTGACACTGCTATCGATGTTGTAACTACTGCTATAGATAGCTTGGCCGGTTTTATCCAGAAGATCGGTGATACCATGATTCGCTTAGGAAAGAAGAATGACTTTCTTTCTGTGAGTTATGCCAATACTGATGCAGTACGAAGTCAATATGAGGATGCTGATTTTGCTGTGGAGCAGATGGAATTATTGAAGCTCCAGATACTGCAGGGAACATCAGTGAGTGCATTGGCTCAGGCCAATACTGGCCCCCAGGTAGTTCTCGGTCTTTTCAGGTAAATAGTATAAACAACCATAAATTGGGGAGATAATATTTATATATCTCCCCAGTATTATGGGGTACTGATTAAAATACTGACCCAGATTTACTTGTTAAATAATTGAAAAAAGGAGCTAGACATGAGTAGTAGTACAGGGATCATGGGCATAAAAGAGATGGCAGATTATCTGAATATGAAGGAGCAGACCGTGTACCGGTTGGTCCAACAGAAAAAGATTCCTGCTATCAAGATTGGCGGACAATGGAAAGCAAAAAAGAACCATATTGATGGATTGTTTGATGATATGCTTCAGGAAAAGATAAAGGAAATTCAGAGTCAATAAAATATAATTCTAATAATTGTTATATTTAGAAGCTCTCCCATAACTGGGAGAGCTTTTTTTATATCACTTATTCATATAGATTTATATGAGATTCTGTAAAGTAGTTTATATAAAATCTAAAATATTAGCTAATACTCACATTTCATTAATATAGATATCATTTAATAGATGTTATTTATTTTCCCTCTTTTATCCTTTTGCATAAGGAATTTTCCCCGTGTATCAAGAAAATTCTGCACCTTTTATAAAGAATATCTATTATTCCTAAAAAATAAAATATATTGAAACGATTTTTAATATCTTTTTACGAAAACTAATTGTCAGCGACTTCTTTACCGATATTGCAGTTGAAAAAGATATTCAGTTCAAAATTTTCTATTTATTAAACTAAAACACTTAAACTAAATGACGGAGGAATAATAATGAGCCTTTTCAGAATTGGAGCAAATATTCAAGCAATGGACTCTCTTAGATCTCTTTATGGACTAAATAAAGAAATTGGGATACGCCAGGCCCGCCTTGCATCTGGCAAACGAATTAATACAGCTCAGGATGACACAGCGGGTTACTCTATTGCAAGATCCCTAGAGGCGCGCAGAAACGGTTTGTCAACTGCACTTTCAAATGTGCAAAACGCCAAAAATGTTTTGGCAATTGCAGAGGGTGGATATCAAAACCAGATGGACATTTTACAGACCATCAAGGATAAAGCTGTACAGGCCTCAGATGGAGCACTGAGTACTACCCAGAGGGCATCCATAGATAAACAGGTTTTTCAGTTGTTGACCGAGTTTGATGAAATTGCTTCACAAACAAAATGGTCAGGTAGTTCCATAATCAATTCTGCAACTAATTTTTCGTTTCATGTTGGTGGTGATACAGGTGAAGAATTGAAGGTGACCTTAAGTGCGTCAAACAGTGCTGTATCTACCTATGCGTCAGGAGGAATTGCACTAAACCAAATTTCCAATGTATCGGGTACTGGTAAAATTGGATCGGGTGTAGACGATGCTGATAGCTCGATAGCCACTGTAGATGCATCTATAACTGCG
>DASCRE010000151.1:0-2476 GCA_034408645.1 Fidelibacterota bacterium
ATACAATGATAGCAAAACATTTTCTTTATCTTATCAGTTAACTATCGGTGTTGGGTTAAAAAATACGGGAGACCACTTCGAAGATACTGCCCCTTTATTATTAGGGAGAACTTTTGGAGTAAGATGATATTATCAAAAAGAAAAACCTGTAGTCGTATATAAATATTATGATACACAAATTTCTTTTATGCTAGGTGGAATAGGAATTGGAAAATTGATTAACAGCAAGGGAGAGTCTTTCAAAAAAATAAATATTGGGTGGGAGCATTTGGATTATTGACATATGAAAAAGTATTTTTTGATGATAAAGTGGAAAAGCAGTATGGTCTTTTTGGAGTATCTCCTCTACCTATCTTACAAATACTTAATAAGTAAACAAAAATTAACATTATCAATATGCTATTTCTCATATTAAGCAATGTTTTCTAAATTGATTCCTCTGGGTAAATATTGGAAGCACTCCAGCTCTTTGTAAAAAAGTGGGGATGGGGTAAATTGAAGAGATGAAATATTTAATAATTATCATTTTGATTATAGGGTCAATTCATGCTCAGATTAATACAGAATCAATGAGGTCTGAAAATTTTAATGATGGATTTATCAACAAAGTTAATGTTGATTTCGGGATTGAAAAAGCAGATGCAGAGGTTATAGATTTAGCAGTATCCTATCGAGTAGATTATTTTAATCTCTCTGGGGTGCACATTTTTTTAATCCTTAATTATAAGAATGGATATGAACAGGAAGAGGGTTTAGATATAAATCAGGTCGTAAACAAAGGATTTAGTCATTTACGAATGACAAAAATGATCTCATCTACATTATTTTTCGAGATTTTTTCTCAATTTGGATTTAATAATTTCCTCTTGATGAAGGACAGGAATCTGGCAGGAAGTGGATTGCGTTATAAAATTGGTTCCAATGATAAGATTAATACATTTTTGGGTATTGGTCTTATGCAAGAAAATGAAATCTATGATCTGGTTATTGAACCTGAAAAAAAGCTTTTGCGATCCACCAATTATTTGAGTTGGAATATAAAATTTACTGAAAATACAAAATTTAATAATACAGTTTATTATCAGTTTTCTTCTTCAGATATAAATGATTATCGCTTGCTTTATGATGGAAGCATTGACTTCTCAATGGATGAAAATCTATCGTTCTTTATAGAGCTCAATTATCGCTATGATAATGATCCTCATGGTGGTACGGTCAATTCATATATCCAACTAAATAATGGGATAGAATTCACTTTTTAAGAATACTTAAATAATTGAAACGTAAATAGAAATAATAAGACTTTTGAAATCTAATGGATCAAATTTTTCTGAACCTTACACAAGAGGTATTAGTAGAATTCAGTTACTAAATGACCAAAAAAGATGGTGAGCAATGAATGTTTATTGGAACAAAGAGTCAAATGAAATCTTAATACATGAAAAGTATTTATATAATAATTAGTCACACCGTTACTTGAAAACTAAAAATTAAAAGATATTCTAAAATTGAGATTATGTTTATTTCTTTATATACCGGTTATTTTAAAATTCAGTCTATTTAACATGGAATTATAATTCTTTGGAATTTCTAACAACAATTAAACAAAATATATATCTTCAGGCAGGTCTTGTATGTATCGGTAGTTACATATCTTTCCTTGCTTCAAAGATCATTATCCTAAAACCGATAAATTCATGGTTTAGAAAAACAAAGACAAAATTAGATGATGTATTCTTACAAAGCGGTTTTTTCAATCGACTAATATATTTATTTCCCCTTTTAATTTTGTACAATTTAGAGGGGATATTTAATCAGTATTCAATTTTTATTCACAGAATATTGAATTCAATCTTTGTTCTAATTATTCTTATTTGCATCAATGTTTTATTATCAGCTTTTGGTGATGTCTATGATAGAAGCCGGTTTTCAAAAAGGATGCATATCAAAGGATATCTCCAAGTTATAAAATTAATTTTATTCATTGTGGGAACTCTGGGGATCATAACAATCTTAACAGGGCAATCCCCTGTTTATTTATTGAGTGGAATTGGCGCATTAACGGCGGTTTTGATGCTGGTTTTTAAAGATACAATCTTATCATTTGTTGCAACTATTCAAATTAATTCCAATGATTTATTTAAAATTGGTGACTGGGTTGAGGCACCTCAATTTGGTGCAGACGGTGATGTGGTTGATATTGCGCTTCATACAGTAAAAATTCAGAATTGGGACAAAACTATTACTGTTATCCCAACCCATAAATTGATTGATTCATCTTTCAAAAATTGGCGAGGTATGACAGATAGCGGTGGGCGAAGAATTAAACGATCTATACATATTGATATATCCACTATTAGATTTTGGGATGAAGAACTGCTGAGACGATTTCAGCAGTTTGATTTACTTCAAGATTATTTTGAATCAAAATTAAAGGAAGTTGATAATTCTAATCAGACAGTTGGAGAAAATTTAG
>DASCRE010000152.1:0-3912 GCA_034408645.1 Fidelibacterota bacterium
AATTAGATAAAGCAAAAATGACCGGTAACGTAATTGCAATACCTGAACGTGAAGACATGCAAGTTTTGGTGAATGAGCAATTAGTTGTGGAATTATACTCTAAATAATTAACAATTTAAAACACAATCTGATTCTAAAGAGGGCCTTAAATGTTTATCAGAAACAACATGAGGCTATCTCTAAGAATATTAAAAATGTAAATAAAGAAAATTTTAAGCGGGTTAATACAGATTTTACTCATGACCTTACGACAGCAGCCTCTGAATTACAATATCAACACAAGTCCTTAAAAACGAACCATGACCGACATTTGGATGAAGGTCCTCCCTGGGTATCAAAAATACCTAACAAAGAGAGCGACGGTACTGAAGTTAATTTGGCGATTGAGATGGCAGAATTAGCCGAAAATCAAATAAAATATGAATTCACTACAAGAATGCTGAATCGGCTTTATAGAGGAATCAGTACAAGTATTACAGGTAGAGTGTAATAATAATATTATAAAATGGAAGTAAAAGGAATATTTTCTGCTCTCCGGACAACTGTTCGGGGCTTATCTACTGAGATGAAACGAATGAATGCTATTTCTGAAAATATAGCTAATGCTGATAGAACTCCAGATAAAAACGGTAAAGTTTATAAACGGAAAATTGTTATGGAAAATCCTCCGGTTGGCGGAAAAACAAATTTTTCTAGTAGATTAAAAACATCTATTCGTAGGACCAGAGGAATGCATATGACAGAAAGTAGATATCAAGACCGTGCAAAAGAAAAAGGTGCCTATGAAGAACACTATCAAATAGTAGAGTTAGAAGGTGAAAAACTAATTTATGATCCCAGGCATCCCATGGCGGATAAAAATGGTTATATTCGAATGCCTAATGTAAATATGGTAGAAGAAATGGTTGATATAATAACCGCAAGTCGTGCTTATGAAGCCAATGTTACTATGATGACGGCAATAAAAAACATGGCAAAAAAAGCGATGGAGATTTAAGAGAATAAAGCATGAAAATGAATTCCACCCAACTGAACGGTTATGATACATTAGATGTCATTCAGAGAAATAATGAGGATACCCATTTAGAAACAGAGCAAAATGGTACCCTTGATAAAAATTATTCGAAAGATGAAGATATTAAGGTTATGCCACAACAAAATTATTCTGCCCAAAAAACTGAAGTTTTAACCGGTACCGAGCAGGCTATATTGCACGGATTATTTGGAGGAGATAAACCAAGCGAACTATCTTTTTATGGTCAAACAGATTTAGGGCATATTCATAGAGGTCAACTAATGGACATTAGCGGTTAGGAGAAAAATGAACGAAATAAAAGGCATACAAAATCAAATTATCATTCCTGAAATCAAACAACAGGAAACTACTGTTGTAAAGAAAGATGACTCTATCTCATTTGGTGATACTATCAGTAATTTTTTAGATGCTGTAAATACAGCCCAAGTGGATGCAAAAGATAGTATATCTGAAATAGTCACTGGAGAATCAGAAAATTTACACGAAGCTATGGCAAAAGTGGAAGAGGCCAAAATAAGTTTTGAATTGATGTTGGAAATCAGAAATAAACTGTTACAGTCATTTCAAGAAATCCAGCGTATGCAAGTTTAATTAAATAATTAGGATAAGTCTAATGGAAAATTTCTTTAATCAAATTGCGTCGATGTTTAATCGATATACTACCGCCCAAAAAGCCGTCATGATCACATTATCTATTGGGATGGTGTCAGCTATTATTGCTTTAGTTGTATGGGCAAATAGACCTGAATATGAGCTATTATATGCAGATATAGATCCATCAACTGCAAGTAAAATGGTGAGTGACCTAAAAAGTGAAAAGGTAAGATATCGTCTTGAGAATGGAGGGAAAACAATTTTAATTCCCACTGAATCGGTTTCAGAATGGAGATTGAAGTTTACAGAACAGGGTTATGTAGGAGACATGATCAGCGGATATGAAATTTTTGATAACAGTGAAATAGGAATGACAACCTTCAAACAAAAGTTAAATATGCGCCGTGCATTAGAAGGAGAATTAACTCGAACAATCAACCAATTTCCTGGGGTAATGAATAGTCGTGTTCATTTAGCTTTACCAGAAGAAAAATTATTTGAAAAGGAGACCCATGGCAAGGCTTCTGTTGTTCTATATTTAGTTCCCGGTGTTATCATAGAAGAGGAGCAGGTCAAAGGCATTAGTGCACTAATAGCAAACAGTGTTGATGGCATTAATGCAGATGCAGTTGTTGTTGTGGACTCTGATGGAAAACTATTATCTGATAGTCAAGGTGAACAGACAGTTATGGGTTCAACAGGTAACCAATGGGATTTAAAGAACTCAGTTGAATCTCGTCTCCAGACGAAGATACAGGATATACTGGATGGAGTTTTGGGATATCAGAATTCAATTGCAAAAGTTTCAGTTAATTTAAATTTTGAAAAAATAGAGCGCACAACAGAAGCATTTGATCCAGATAAAGTAGTCATTTTGAGCGAAGAACGGCAAACTGAATCATCATTTGGTCAAGATTCAGCCCAATATGCCAAGGAAAATGTGCTGACAAATTATGAATTAAATAAAACCGTAGAACATTATGTATCTCCGACAGGAGGTATAAGTAGAGTCACGGTAGCTGTATTAGTAGATGGGACCTATGTTGAAGAAGAAGATGAGGAAGGTGAAATACAAAAGGTATATCAATCTAGAAGTGATATAGAATTGAACCAGATCTCAGATTTGGTTAAATCCGCAGTCGGATATATGGAAGAGAGGGGTGATCTAATAGAGGTTGAAAATATTCAGTTTAACCGTAGAGCATTTGACGAGGATATGGAATATTTTGAAAAAGCTGAAACCAGAGCTTTATGGGCGAGTGTTATTAACAAAGGGTTACTGCTTGTCTCAGTATTAGTTGCATTATTTGTAATGAGGACATTATTCAAACAAACTGATGAATCACTTGATGTGTTATCACTACCTGGTGAAGATGCACCTGCTTTAGAAGGTTTACCAGAGGAAGAATTAGAAAAGCTTGAATCTGGTGAAAGTGAAGATGAAGAATTGTCTGAAGATGAAGAATTGTCTGAAGATGAAGAGTCTTTTGAAGAGTTAGAAGAGTATTTCAGAGCAAATAATATCGAACCTACAGATGGATTGAAAAATTGGTTTGGTAAATTTTTAGAAGAAAGTGAAGATGTAATAAATGAAGATATTTTTATAAAAAAATTAAGTCCAGAAGCAAGAGCCATACTAAAGGCTAAAGATAAAATGACAACTGCAATTATTGATTTTGCAAAGGATGCACCAGTGAATGCTTCAAAATTAATACACACATGGATGAATAAATCATGAATATAAGATCAATAATGATTGAGCCATACACATTAACATCTGAGAATTTATCTATCACTCAAAAGGCAGCCATGTTATTGATTGCCATGGGGGTTGATAATGCGGCTCAGGTTATGAAAAATATGACGGATGCTGAAGTTGAGAAAATCAGCTTTGAAATTGCTAAATTGCGTGATATACCTCCGGAAGTTCTCAGTGAGGTCATCCAGGAATTTTATGAGGTAATGATTGCAAATGAAACACTGGTCCAAGGAGGATTTGATTATGCAAAAGACTTGCTTGAACATGCCTGGGGTGATAAGAAATCTGATGATGTTATAAAACGGTTAGAAATTGCTACGGGAATTAGTGCCTTCAGCCTTTTAGGCAGCGTTGATAATAAACGCTTGCTAGATTTTCTCAAAAAGGAACATCCACAAACTGCAGCACTAATTTTATCAAATTTAGGGGTAGGTCAGGCTTCTAATCTCTTGGCTGAGTTACCGGAAGAAAACAGAATTGAAATCGCATATCGTTTAGCAACCCTTGAAGATATCACTCCAGA
>DASCRE010000153.1:0-2943 GCA_034408645.1 Fidelibacterota bacterium
TGTCTGGGCAATAAATTCCGGCATCAATCCAAATTCGTTTTCCAATTCTTCAGCGATTGATCGAATCATTTTTTTTCGCTTATCATGGGATAGAAAACTGCTTTTTATAGCGGTGATGGTGAGGTTCCTGAAATCATGACGTGTAAGATTAAACAGTTCATGGGCAAGATAGAATTCCTTAGTTAAAGTTGTGTCTGACATAAGACGGTTATCAGTATTCAATGTCACTCGAATATCCTGGTCGTAATACAATTTAAAAGGATGTTGGTCCAGAGACTGGACCGACCGGGTATGCCAGTTTGAGGTAAGGCAAACCTCCAGGGTAATGCGATGATCCTGTACATATTTCATGAGGTCCTCGTTTTCCCTGAGTCGGGTTCCGTGACCGATTCGGTGTGCTCCGCAATAGTGAATTGCTTGGTGAATAGATGATGTGCCATAGGCCTCTCCTGCATGAATAGTTACATTCAGATTGTTATTCAGGATAAAATAAAATGCTTCCATATGGTCTTTTGCTGGAAAATTTTCTTCTGCACCAGCAAGATCAAATCCTACCACACCTTTATTTTTGTAACTGTATGTTAATTCTGCTAGTTGGAGTGAAATTTTTGGGTTGATGTTGCGAATTCCACAAATGATAATTCCAGACCTGACTCCGAATTCTTCTTTTCCCGTTTTTAATCCCTTCAGTACAGCATCAACAGATTCTTCAGGTGTCATACCCTTTTCAGTATGAAGAATAGGGGAATAACGTACTTCGATATAGCGGACATTCTCTTTAGAAACTTCCTGAATGAGTTCAAATGCTGTACGTTCCAAGCTCTCAGGGGTTTGCAGGACACTGAGGGTAATCTTGAATTTTTCTAGATACTCTTCCAGCGAGACTCTTTTATCACCAATAGAAAGAATATTTTTTAATTCATCCACATTGGTTGTAGGTAGAGAAACTTTTTGTTTTTCTGCCAAGTCTATTATGGTTCCTGGGTTCAGTGAACCATCCAAATGGCAGTGGAGCTCTACTTTCGGTAGTTTTTTAAGAAGTCCCATTGAAATTTTCATTGAACTATTTTTTTGATACAGATTTATACAACCAAATAATTACACCTATGAAAAGAGCAGGACCTAGGAACTCAAAGCCACTAAAATTTGGCCACCAATGCTTTTCCCCGGTAATAAAAATCGGTACAGCTACAAGAATACCCATCAATGCTTCCCCAGTGATTAAACCGGATGCCATAAGGAGTCCTCGTTTTTCTGATGATTTGGAAGCGCCGGCTTTTTTACCTAGATGATTGATCATACCACCCAAAAAGATGGGGACCGTCAAAGTAATCGGTAAATAAATTCCAACGGCAACTGCCAATACAGGAACCCGGAAATCAGACCCGTTTTTTTCTTGTCTCAAATCAATCATAATTAAGATGACGGCAATTATACCGCCGATATATACAAAATTCCATGGAAGGTTGCCTGTAAATACACCATCAGCAACAGATTTCATTAACGTTGCCTGAGGGGCGGAAAGTGTGGGAGATCCTATGGTGTAAGCAGTGTGGAGAATATCCAAAACCAACCCAAGTACCACCGCTGCTGCAAGCGTACCTATAATCTGCATGACCTGCTGTTTCCATGGTGTTGCGCCAAGAATATGTCCTGCTTTTAAATCTTGGAGATTGTCACCTCCAATAGCAGCAGCACAGCAAACAACTGCACCCACCATAATGGCACTGGCAGCGCCCACGCTAGATCCTGTACCGAGAATCGCCAATAACAACAGAGATGAAAATAAAATTGTGGCAATTGTAACACCGGATATTGGATTATTGGAAGAGCCAACCACTCCTGCCATGTAGGCAGCGACAGCGGAGAATAAAAATCCAAATACCATCATAACTATGGACAACAAAGCGGCGATTCCTACAGATCTGATAATATCCAAGTAGAGAAGGAAGACAGGAACCAGAAGTGCTAAAAGTGCAATCCCCACATAATTGATGGGCATATCCTGATCTTCCAATGGAACATCGCCATCAGCAGATCGACTTTTTACCGCATTCAAACTGGCTTTTATTCCTTTAACCAGGGGGTTGAATAATTTAATGAGTGACCAAACACCACCTACAACCATTGCCCCAACACCCAAATATCGAATTTTGGAATTCCATATATCCCATGCTGAGTCCAGAGCATTTCCTTCAAATCCAACAATAGCGGAATAAATAGGTATGGCGACTACCCATGAGATCAGCCCACCAGCGACAACAAGGATACCAATATTACGTCCAACAATGTAACCGACTGAAATCAATGCTGGGGAAAGATCAGTTCCAATACCAAAAATAGATTTTCCAAAAGCCATTGCACCTGCAACTTCAGCATGCCACATAGCAAATCCTTGTTGACAAACTTTCATGACACCACCAACCAAACTGGCGATTCCAATTGTTTTCAATCCGCCGGAACCATCATCTTTAGCTCCCTTTCTGGCTTCATCACCTGCCCTAAGTACTTCTGCGGTTGCAACACCTTCCGGATATTTTAGTTTAGCTGTAACAATTAATGCTCGACGGAGAGGTACAGTAAAAAGCACACCAATTACACCACCGACGGCTGCAATTTTGGCCACTTCCACATAGTCAAATTCTGTCCAGTAACCCAGGAGCACGAGGGCTGGAATAGTAAATATAACTCCTGCCGCAAGTGATTCTCCCGCTGATGCAGCTGTCTGGACAATATTATTTTCAAGGATATTTGATTTTTTAAACATGGATAAAACACCCATGGAAATAACTGCTGCTGGTATAGAAGCGGAAACGGTCATTCCTGCAAAGAGTCCCAGATAGGCGTTTGCCCCTGCAAGAATAATGGAAAGTATGATTCCGAGAAATATGGATTTTACTGTGATTTCAGGTAGTGGGTTTGACATATTATTCCTCAATGAAT
>DASCRE010000154.1:0-6400 GCA_034408645.1 Fidelibacterota bacterium
CAAATATTTTGCAAAGTCTATGCCAATATGCTCAGGGACAACGAAATCAAATCTTAAAAGAAATGCGCTATATAGGGCACCCAATATCAGCACAATATCGACGAGGACAAACCGTATTAGATTTCTAGATTTTTGTAAAGATTTAATCATAGTATAAAAATAGCGAATCCGAATTGGTTGAGTTTAATACAAAGTTATGAAAAATCTATGTGATATATATCACACTAATCTATTTTCGTATTAGCACGATTTTATTTGTTCCAGGAGGTGGAAATGGTCGAAGCTTATTTTTTCTTAAAATAATATTTAATAAATTTTTATCTCCACTTATTTTAGAGACCACTTGATAAACCAATTTTGAAGCACCTTTTTTAGAAAATAATGAGATTAACGTTATTATCATTATTTTCAAATCCATAACAAAACTGTAGTTCTCCACATAAAAAAGACCCAAGCGACTTTTCCATGGTCTAATCAGTTGATTATAATCAAGATCGGGGTTATTACTTTCTGAAAGTATTTCGCCTTCATCCGAAAAAATGATTGAGGCTAAATCTGTTATTCCGGGTTTTAATAGTAATAATTTTTTTTCCTCAATTGTATACATATCGGTTTCTTTTTTAACATTTGGCCTGGGACCAACAAAACTCATTTGACCCATTATAATATTATAGAGATTGGGAATTTCATCAATTTTATATTTCCTAATAAAATGACCGATATTCGTAATGCGCGGATCATTTATGGCAGTTGAATCCACCCCAGATTTATCAGCTTCAATCATCATAGACCTAAATTTAATCATTTTAAAAATTTTACCTCCTTTTCCAACTCGAGGTGCCACATAAAACGGGCTGGAATGATCATCTCGCCATATTAAAAAAGAAAAAATAATTACCAGCGGAAATAGAATAATAGATAAAATTAAAGACAGTAAAAAATCAAATGATGATTTTAGCAATTTTTCTCCATCAACTGTGTTGTTATTTTAACAATATCTTTTTCATTCGGATAATAATAATTTTCTAAAACTGAACTTGTTGGCGCTGGTGAATCTTTAATTGTAATCCTTCGAAATTGATAATTTTTTTCCGATCCCATTGTTTCTGCCACAGAGGCAATTAATTCAGCCCCCAACCCATAATTTTTCCATCCACCATCAACAACAATTAGTTTTTTTGTTTTAGATACTGACTTGATTATAAGATTCGTTAAAAGAGGGTTCACGACTCGCAGATCTATTACGTCTACAATTATATTTACTTTTTTTAATAATTTAGCAGCCTGCATACAAAGGTGTGTTGTATATCCTGCACCAACTAATGTAGCATCGACCCCCTGTTTTAATAAAATAGGTTTTTGTTTATAAAGTTTTAATTCAGATATTTCGCTAATCTCCTCAGAAAAATCATAACACCATCGGTCGTCTATATATAGAACCGGATCGTTCGATAATACACTAGAAATGAGTAAATCTCTTGCGTCACTTGGGGAATAAGGCATTACTACACGTAATCCCGGTATATGGCCATACCACGCATGTAATGCTTGTGAATGTTGAGCTCCTTGCTCCCCGCCCCTGTTGATAATTCCTCTCACAGTTAAAGGAATTTTCTTATTGCCACCCAGCATTGATTGCCATTTTGATGCTTGGTTTACCATTGCGTCTGCTGCCAATATCATGAAATCCATTCTCGGGTGCACCACCATAGGCCTTTTGCCTGTAAGTGCTGCACCCAACGCAGCTCCCGTTGTCGCATTTTCTGCCACCGGGCTATCAATTACTCTACTTTTACCATACTTTTTTTCAAGTCCATTCATTGTATTACCCACATACCAGGGTGACCACAGGCCTTGACCAATTACAAAGAAGTTTGGATAATTACCTAAAAGATAATCATATGCCTCAAAAATGGCTTGGCAATAAGTGATTTTTTTCTTTTCAGTCATTGGTTGCGTAAGTCGATTCAATTAATTGGGACAATTTGGGAAAAGGATCCTTTTTTGCTTGGTCCCATTCTTTCGTTAATCGTTTATTGACATCTTTACAAAATTCTAGATATTTGGTTTCTTTAATCAAGTTTTTTTTCAGGAGACCATTCACTGTCCGTTTGATGGGGTCCCTTTTTTTCCATAATGTTAAATCTGATTTTCTCTGCAATCCAACATCAATATTTTCGGCATGTCCAACATGCCCACTAAAACGATAGGTTACTGCTTCAAGTAGAAATGGGCCATTTCCGTTTCTTATGGTTTCTATCGCTTTTTTAACACAGGATGAAATTGCAACGATATTGTTTCCATCGACTCTTTTATTCTTGATACCATTCGCATCTCCAAATCTTAATACTGAACTAAATGGCTGTCTTTCTGTTATGTGCAAATGGCTTGAAAAAAGATTGTTTTCGCAGACAAATAGAACCGGTAGTTTAAATTTAGAAGCCAAATTTAAGGATTCGTGGAAGACACCTTCTTCTGTCGCACCATCTCCAAAATAACTTACAGCAATCTGTTTTTGACCATTCATTTGCGCACTAAGCCCAGCCCCAACCGCTAAAGGGACTGTGCCACTTACAATGGGGACTGAGCCCACAAACCCGGTTTGTGCTGAGGTAATATGCATTGATCCACCCATACCTCTTGCACACCCTGTTGCTTTTCCTAACACTTCAGCAAATAATTCGTAAGAACTGCCTCCTGCGGCTAAATAATGACCATGGGAACGGTGGTTGCCAAAAATAAAATCGTTATTATTTAAATATTTAGATATAGCAACCGGAATTGCTTCCTGGCCAATTGACAGGTGGCAGGGACATTTGATCAAATTATTTTTGACATTTTCTCCAATAATTTCTTCAACTTTTCGGATGATTGTCATTGCCTTGAGATTAGAATAATATTCATCTTCCTTCTCAATAGGTATATCAATTGGTTGGTGATAGTTTTTTGCTTCTGCAAGCCCGCCTATCATAAAATGGTTTTTTTTAATCATCATTAATTGAATTTATAGAAAGAACGAATATTCTCTATTACATAATTAATTTCATCATCAGACAGTGTGGTATTCATTGGAAGTAAAAGGCATCTTTGAAATACTTTATCTGTAAAAGGTAAATGTATATCAAATCCTAAACATTTAATTTGGTGTACTGCTTTTCCACCCCATTGTACAATTGTTCCTATGCCTTGGTTTGATAAATATTTTTTCAATTTATCTCTTTCCCCACTTTCAATTTCAAAATTTTGAAAAGTATCAAAATAATCCTTGTTATCATTTGGACCCGGTGGGAGTGTTAGATCTGTTATATCACATAGTCCATTAATATATTTATTGGCAATTTGCCTTCGTCTTGAAATCTCACTGTCTAGTGTTTTTAGTTTTGAAAGTAATATTGCTGCTTGTATGTTATCAAGCCTTGAATTGATTCCCCAGCGATTATAGCCGCCATTTTTGGCTCTACCGTGATCTCTTAATTCATAGATTGCATCGGCAATTTTGGTATCATTTGTGACAACCGCACCACCATCACCATAACAGCCTAATGTCTTCGCAGGGTAAAAACTGTATGTCCCAGCTATTCCAAAAGTTCCAGCCATTTGATTGTTGAATTTTGAGCCAATACCCTGTGCTGCATCTTCAATTATTAATAAGTCATTCTCGTCAGAATAATTAATAATATCAGCCATGTTACAAGTTCTTCCATTCAATTGAACAGGAATAATGGCTTTTGTTCGATTTGTGATTTGTTTTTGCAAATCATTTGGATCCATTAAATGATCCCTCCCACATTCTACTAAAACAGGCTTTAAACCAATAAATCTGGCAGCGCCCGGTGTTGCAATATATGTATGGCTGGGAATTAATACTTCATCCCCAGATTTTAATCCTGCCGCCAGCATACTTAACCATAAGGCATCTGTTCCGTTTGCTACGCCAAAAGCATATTGAGCACCTGTATACTTAGCCAAGGCACTTTCAAAGTCTTCCAAATCACTTTGTAATATAAAAGCACCTCTCTCCATCACAGAAAAAAAAGCTTCCTCGATTGCTTCTTTATTTTTTACATAAAGTTTCTGGTAATTAAAAAAGGGGATTTTCACAAATATTTATTTTTGTAATGATTTATACTCAAATACAGATTTGAAACTTAATGTTTGCAATGTAGGGCTACCTAACAAATATTTATCCAGACGATCTGAAATTGCAATCAATTTTCCCGGGAATTTATTTTGTGGTAATAGGGCAATAATTGGTGCCCAAATAATTGATATTAAACCAAATGTTTTATTGCGATAATTTTTGAAACTACTGGCCCATAAGTTTAATGTCTTTAATTTAATAATATTATTTATAATCACTGGTGATCTTAATCCTCTCCAGTAGTTTATTTTCCGCTTTAGACTAAAGATTGGATTATCCCCGATCGTTTCTATGCCAATAATTGACCCTTCGGGTTTAAGGACTTTGAGGAGTTGTGGCCACACTACCGGCATATTTAAACTGGAAAAAGAACCGTAATTAATAATGAGGTCAAAGGAGTTTGATTTAAAATTAAGTTTTTCTGCATCCATTACCATATAAACTGCATTCCCCATTTTATTTTTATTTGCCTTTTTAATTCCTTCATGTGAAATATCAATCCCTGTAAAAGCAATATTATTATATTGTAAGAATTCAATTGTCCGATGACCATCGCCACATCCCAGATCTAAAATTTCAATAAATTCTTTTTCAATTATAGTCTCATGAACAAGAGATATAAATTCATTATGGGCGGAACGAAATAATTGATCATATTTCCATTTTTTAATAGACAAACTATATTTTTGATCATAGTGTTTTTCTTCAATTACTTTATTCATCCCCAATAGCCAAACTTCTTTTATTATCCAATATATATCCAACCAGGGGAATTAAAAAAGGATATGCTGCCCATACTGTTCTTCCATCAGCAACCGTCGAAATAAAAGCAAATAAATATGTTATTAAAGAAAAAATAATTCCAAATATTAATGGTAGCGCCATTGAATGGCTTAGAATAATTTGTTTTAAATTTGAGGCATTTTTCAGGACAATCATTCCTGGTATCCCCAAGGTCAAGATTAAACTTAACCAACTGTTGGGACGATTAAAGTTGTAGAATAACATATCAAAGGATGGCTGCCAAAATAGAGTGTGTCCTTCAGCAGCATTTAGTGAAAATTCTCTTATAAAATAAGATACGGTTAAATAAATAAAACATATTATTCCAAATTTGAAAAATATATTTTTCTTTGATTTATTATTTGACCATACATAAAATATATAAAAAGGAATTAAGACTATAATTCCTTCTTTCATC
Source organism: Fidelibacterota bacterium (assembly GCA_034408645.1). Taxonomy (GTDB): domain Bacteria; phylum Fidelibacterota; class Marinisomatia; order Marinisomatales; family AB-629-J13; genus AB-629-J13. The sequence continues at coordinate 5,343 of DASCRE010000154.1, forward strand.
AATACACCAAACCCAAATAATAATAAAAATAATGGGATCTTTTGTAATAATATTAAATAAATACCCAAAGTAATGAATAATATTAAACCCGGATCTACATATCCGATAGTGGTGTAATAAAATGTAGGAAATGATATAACGAATAAATAAATGCACCGCCACATATTTTGATTTGATATCTTCAATCTCATTATTATTTTTTTTAATAACATTGCACTAAAAAATATTGACAAAATCCCAATGATGCTTAAAGAAGTAATTGGGGAAAAAGGAAGCCAAGATGCCATAAACGGAAACAGGGGTCTCCAATTTGCCGCTATTGAATCTTTAGACAATAGAATTTCCTGAATATTCCCTGTCCTAAAATAATCAACCATCGCTGTATGAATAGCCATATCTGCCTGGGGTCTTTCCAACCATAATTGATTTCGGTTAAATCGCGGCAATGCAATTAACACAACACAAATAAAAATCATGCCCGTTTTCTGAAATATTTTATTCATTTATTATATTATCCGCCAATGTCCAGCGCTGTTTACCTTTTTGAACTGGTGCCATTTTAAAAATAAGTTTTACAATACCAACCAACACTCCAAGGCCATGAAGGACATGAAAACTTAAAAATACGAAGGGCATCATTACGGCCAAAATTGGTTTTCTATCACTAAAGGATTTCTGAAAAGAAAAGGAAATTGCCAAAAAGCCATATAAATATAAAACGCCCAAATAAATTATTTTTATCCATGGGGAAAAAAGAGATAAAAAGCCACCAATAATCAAGCCTGAAATAAACATTAATGTGATTAAATGTCTCCATGAAAATGTATACGGGGCCAAATACCACATATAGGCATTGTAGGGTGCTTCCTGAGAAGCATATTTCCATAAAACTTTTAAAAGGGTGCCTTTTTGAAAATACGAAATTATTATATCTGGGTTTAGCCAGACTTTGTAACCAGATGTGATTATTCTTTGATTAAATTCATAATCTTGTGCCCGAACTAATCTTTCATCAAATAATCCTATTTTATCAAAAATCGATTTTTTAAAAAATCCAA
>DASCRE010000155.1:0-13759 GCA_034408645.1 Fidelibacterota bacterium
ATATATAAACTCTGATATTGATACAAATAAAACTTCGATGGACAATATTAAAATATACAAAGAACGTTATGTTTAAAAACAAAGAAAATATTGAACAGAGATTCAATCAATTTTTAGAATGTATAAATGACGAAAAAGGAATTGATGAAGTTCTAAATTGGTTACAGGATATAAAAGATAATTTACCAACAAAGGTTTTTGAGATTAAGCTGAGTGAAGTAAATGATGGTTGGAGAATGAACGATGAAACTGGAAACTTTGAACATAAAACTGGTGGGTTTTTTAAAGTTATAGGCGTTAAGACAGAAACTAATATAAGAGAATCCGGGAAGGGTTGGAATCAACCCATAGTAGATCAGGGCACTGAATCTAGTGTTGTTGGACTCGCCAGACAATTAGATATTGATGGAACGCCACGTTATCTTATAGAGGCTAAGTTTGAACCGGGTAACTATGATGAAGTTTTATTATCCCCTACTCTTCAAGTAACTTATGATAATTTAAATAAGTTGCATGACGGTAGAAAACCTCTGTTTTCAGAATACTTTGACAGTAGAGAACAAAGAGGCATAGTAAAATTTGAGCATTGGTATCCGGAAGATGGTGGAAGATTTTATAAGAAAAGGGTAAAGAATATGTTAGTTGAAACAAATGATATTTCAGATATACCTAAAAATTTTATATGGTTAAATATGTATCAACTAAAAGAGTTATTAAAGTTAGATAATATTATGAATCCACATTTAAGGAGCATAATATCATATTTATAGGAGATTAATATGAAAATTCAAGAGTTAGAAATAAAGGGCGTATTTTTAATTAAGCCCGATGTATTTTATGACAACCGAGGTTATCTTTATGAAGGCTATACTTCTAAAAGATGGAGTTCTTTAGATTTTCCAGATAATTTTGTGCAAGATAATATAGCGTATAATTCAAAGAAGAATACGATACGGGGTATGCATTATCAAAAAAAATATTATCAAGCGAAGCTTGTTAGTTGCGTTAAAGGCTCTATATTAGATGTGGCTGTTGATATTAGAAAAGATTCGAAAACTTTTGGTAAATGGGTATCTGCAGAATTAAGCGAACATAATAATCAGCAACTATGGATTCCAAGAGGTTTTGCGCATGGCTATAAAACATTAGAAGATAATACTGTAGTTTTATATAAAACAGACCAATACTATATACCAGAAGATTATAGAGGATTCATATGGAATGATGAACACTTAAATATTGATTGGGGCGGTGATGAAACTGATAATATAATTTTATCAAAACAAGACGCTGGATATGGTGTATTATGAGGTTTTATAATGAATAGAGAAAATGGTGTGGATTTCGTAATAGTCAGTTGTTACGGTTATAATAAAATTGACTATACTAGATTTAATGTTGAGAGTATCAACAGGTATTGGAAATCAGTAGATCATACTATATATATCGTGGTTAATTACTATGATAAAAAACTAGAGATAGATTTTCACAAAGAACTTTTTAGAAAACAAGACAATGTAGTTATACTAGAAGGGGAAGATCAATCATCAACTCGCATCGATCATCCACACGGCGGGATTACACACAGTGTTGTGAGAACAGGTTTGATTGATGGGTGCACGATAGGCTCTGGTGGTTATTATGGGGCTAGAGCTACAAGTCTTGGAGTAAAAAAGGGTAATAGAGAATACGTTTGTGTGTTAGATCAAGATACTATTTTTTTAGATTCTCATGTAACTGAGTTATTGAAACTATTAGATCAATATAAGTTTGTATCAAATAGATGGTGCCCGGGCAGTGTATTCAGTTATTTAACTAAACTTGGAACTTGTGATGGTTCATGGGATGACGGTATGGCAAGAATTCCAATGATGCTATGTAAACGAGAGTTGTATGATGAAATAGAATCTGAAAATTATGTTGAAAGAGGAATTTGGAAAACAAGTCCTTATAATTGTGATTACAGAGATGTTGGTGGTCAAATGACTTGGTATGCAAAACAAAAGGGATATGATTGGTTTATTTTAAAGAACTCGTACAGAGATAGATTTAGGAAAGATAATATGCTGTGGAAAGAACATCTGTTGGAGTATCATTTGGGAGAACAAGCTTGGTTGGATGAAATTCCTATATTTTTCCATGCTACACAAGGTGGTCGCCGAGGATTCACTGAATTTAATAGATGGACGAAAGAAGTAAAAAAATATTTGAGAATAGTTTAATGAATAAAATAAAATTTCTAGGACACGCGAGTATACACATAGAAACAACTAAAGTTTCAATAGTTACTGATCCGTGGTTTTCTAAGACAGGCGCTTTTCTACATAACTGGTTTCAGTTTCCAGATAATACTGAAATAGATTTTAGTTGGTTGAAAAACTTAGATTATGTTTGTATATCACACGAACATCAAGATCATTGTGATATTGAATTCTTAAAGACGACAGAATATATGAGAACGATAGATGAGTGAAAATGTAGTCTTTTTAATAGCTGTGGTGAGTGATCACAAGTATCTAAGAGAAAAACATGGTGATTTCAAATATTTTGAATTCTCTATAGCGTCATGGAAATATTGGTGTGAAAAGAATGGTGTAAGATTATTCATATACGATACACCGAGTAATTCCGAACACGTTATGCATAAACCGACATGGCAGAGGTGGTTTGATGTATTTGATCAATTGGAAGAAAATAATATTGATTATAATAAAATTGCGGTACTTGATGCATCTACAATCATAAGATGGGATACGCTTAATTTTTTTGACTTAGTGCCGAACGGCGAGTTGAATGTTTTCAGATCTTTAGAAAATTTACGGTGGATTTATCAAGGCGTGACTGGTTATGCGGATTTTTTCAAACAACACTATCCTGATCTTACGTTTGATTTAACTAAATATATTTCATGCGGGTGGCAATTATTCGATAAAGCACATAAGCCATTTTTAGATAATTTAAAATCGTTTTATTATGAAAATTATGATGATATTATGATGTTGCAAAATGATAAGGTTTGTCGGGGTACGGATCAGCCAGTGTATAATTATCTATTACAGGCACATGATATTAAACCAGTACAGAAACTGCCAGCACCATATTTCTTAAATCATCTCCATAGATTCGACTGGTTCAGTCACAATTGGCAATTGAAAACGGGCGAAAAACCTTCAGACCCAACCCCCTTTTTTATTAAATATGGTTATATCTGGTTTTATAGCGGATTCGCACAACGAGGAGATAGATACAATTTAATGAAACAGACGTGGGAACTATGTCAGCAAGAATATAAATGAGAAATATAATATACATGGTGAATATCACCCACGATGACAGAAGCAAGACACAGGGATACGAATGGTCGATTAAAAGTTGGAGGAATTGGGCTGAGAGAAATGATTGTGATGTATTTGTATTAGACTCACCAGTTTATGATTTATCAGAAGTAAAACCCCAGTGGCACAAATTATTGGTATTTGATTTATTAGATAATGAGAGTATAGAATATGATCAAATACTTTATGTTGATTCCGATACAATAGTTCATCCTGATTGCCCTAATTTGTTTAATATGTCAGAAAGTAAATTCTGCGGCGTAGCGGCCATTGGAAGTATGGATTGGATATGTCGGAGTATAGAAAATTATTCAGTACACTTGTTTGATAATTTTACATTTCCGTATTGGAAATATATCAATTCTGGTGTTATGGTGATGAACAAAAATCATAAAAAATTATTCAAAGATATTTTAGATTTTTATTTCGCTAATCAAGAAAAAATATTATGGATGCAAAATAATTTAGGTGTCGGAACAGATCAACCGATTATAAATTTCTTTTTGAATAAAGAAAACGTTGATTATAAATTACTACCATATAAGTTTAATATGCAGGACATGATGAGATTAGAGGTGTTGGGTGATGATATGTTACATACAAAATATGGATGGATATATCATTTCAACGCGGGAGTTAAGCCATCGCCAGGCGCTTGGTTAGAACACACATATAGGTTTTTATATGATAATATCGTATAGACATAATTTTATATTTATGAAAACTCGAAAGACTGCTGGTTCGAGTATTCAGAAAGCACTGTCTACTATCTGCGGGCCTGACGATATCATAACACCAGATGCAGAAAGTCCGGAAACTGCAAGAAATGTCGATAAATTCGTTATGAATCATCCACATCCGCCCATGAGCGTAGTTAAAGATTTCATAGGTGCGGAATCGTGGAATAATTTTTTTAAATTTGCATTCGTAAGGAATCCCTGGAGTTTAGCAGTGTCGAGATACCATTGGAATAAACGCGGTACTGATTGTAGTGTTGAAGATTTTAATAATTTCTTAATCAAATACTGTAGTGATGAAGCCCATTGGGGTCCTGCCCACTATTACGTTAATGATTTGCAGCAAAATTATACCACAGTAGATGGAAAAATAGAAGTGAATTTTATAGGAAAGTTGGAAACGTTAAAAGATGATTTTAAAACAATATGCACTGTATTGAATTTACCCGCATTAGAATTGTCACGAAGTAAGGGTGAATATAAACCCAAACATTTTAACCACTACACTGAATATTATAACGATGATACTCGAGCACTTATAGAACGATATTTTTCTTCCGATGTCAATATGTTCGAGTATACTTATGATGAAAAAATAACTGCACGCAGAATCAAACCTATAATAACACCCGAGATGCTACCAGAACAGATAAATGATAATATCAATGGCCCCTCTTTAATAAAAGTACCCGAATGGGTAGAACAATCTCTCGGCAAGTATTATTTGTATTTCGCACACCACCAGGGTAAACACATCAGAATGGCGTACGCCGATAATGTTGAAGGACCGTATACTGTATATGAACCCGGAACGTTGCAATTAATAGAAACGACATGCAAAACCCATATAGCGAGTCCGGATGTTCATATTGATGAGGGGTCGGGACGAATAGCTATGTACTATCACGGTGATACAGCTAATGGACAAAAGACTTTTATTAGCTGGTCAATTGATGGTATAAAATTTTTAAATAATGTAGTGCCCAAAGGTAACTTTTACTTTAGAGTGTTTAGATACAAAGACAAGTTATATGCTATAGCTAAAAATAAAAATGTTGACGGGGTTATTTATGAATCGGGTGATTGGGATGGTGAATTTAAACCAGTATATAATTTGATACCCAATATCAGGCATGCGGCAGTATATGTTCATGAAAATATATTGTTTCTATTTTATAGCTGTATCGGGGATAGTCCTGAATCAATATTAATGACGACAATTAATTTAGATACTTGGAAGTCGTTATCGACACAACGAGTACTTCAACCACGAACTGAATATGAGGGAGCACATCTACCCATTATGGAATCGATGCCGGGATCTTCAACATTACGATATGGCGGACCCGTTAATGAGTTGCGAGATCCTTATGTGTATGAAGAAAACGGTAACCTACATCTGTTATATTCATTGGCCGGTGAATGCGGTATAGGGTTGGCACAATTATATTTAAGGAATGAATGATGCTTAATTTAAATAACAAATACATTATCGGAACGCATATTATGTTCTACGAAATTGAAATGGTATCGGATCATATCGATAGTATTGTAAATGCCGTTAATGCGGTGGAGAATAAACAGAATGTCACTGTCGATTTATTCTTTAATATTTCAGAGTATTTTGAAAAGATTGACAGGAGTGAAATTACTAAAGAAGAGTTGATAGAAAAGTTTTTATCTCTAGTTAAGGCAGTAGAACAGACTGGGTGTATCGTAACCCATACGGTATATGATAAACTCGAGCCCATCACTATGGTGGATTACAGACGAGATTTAAATTACTCCGGGTGTGTAGATACCGATTATGTAATCTGGGGTGAGTCAGATGCATTATTACCTCGGGAAGTATTCGGGGTATTGGAAAATATTAAAAGTTATGCAACTCAGAATAATGTAAACAAATACGTAGTCACGTTTGCGTTACGGAAAATGTGGGATGATTCTTGGAAAACACTAGAGCATAATGAGTTTACAGATTCACCATTTTATGAATTAGATGATCCGAAATCTAAAACCGAACAGTGCAGTATCAGATATACAATGTCTAACGATGAAATGAATGAAATAAATAACAGAACAGAAGAACTGGATATCCGTGTATTACAACAACCGCAATTCGATGGCTCCATTTTGGTTTTAAGTTCGGATTTATTAAAGAATGGTGTGAACGTGCCGAGGTGTATTCTCGGACATGCAGTTGATGACACGAGTATGATGCACAGCTGCAGACAGATTATGGGTGAATCGTATGTCCAATTCGTTGTAAAGAATATATTGAAAGTTCATAATAGAAATCATCCTAAAAAACGAAATTACTGCCTACAGATGGATAGTGATGAAATATGCACTCAAGAAAAGGGACCGAATCAACGGGGTAACTGGTATGAAACATTAAAACAATTAGCGAACGTCAATTTATCTAATTTCGGGCCTTCACAAAACAGATTTAACACGTATGAAGACTTTAAACAAATCATGGAGAAAAAATGAAAACGGCACTCATAACAGGAATAAACGGAATGGACGGAAGCCACCTAGCAGATTTTTTATTAGAGAAAGATTATACAGTATTCGGTATGGAACGACGATCTTCATCTAAAAATAGAATAAACACAAGTCATCTTGAGAGCAAGATAACTTTTATCAATGGAGATTTGACAGATCAAAATTCATTGCTGAGGTGTTTGAAGGAGTCCGATCCGGATGAAATTTATAATTTAGCATCTCAGTCATTTGTGGGTGAGAGCTGGAATACACCAGAACAAACGGGGGACGTTACGGGTCTTGGTGTACTTAGAGTATTAGAAGCAATAAGAGAATACGGTAAGCCAATTAAGTTTTACCAAGCATCAACTTCAGAAATGTTTGGCAAGATGGAAAATTTTGCAAATGAGGATACACCATTTTATCCAAGAAGTCCTTATGGTGTTGCTAAACTTTATGGTCATTGGATTACTACAAATTATAGAGAATCTTATGATATGTTTAACTGTTGCGGGATATTATTCAACCACGAATCTGAACGAAGAGGTATAGAATTTGTAACTAGAAAAATTACAGATGGTATCGCTAGAATACATTTAGGATTACGAGATAAGATTATTTTAGGAAATTTAGATACTAAAAGAGATTGGGGATATGCACTTGATTATGTTGAATCAATGTGGTTAATGTTACAACAAGATGAACCAGATGATTATGTTATTGCAACTGGAAAAATACACTCTCTTGGAGAATTTTTAGACAGTGCTTTCCAACATATAGGAATTACTAATTGGGATCCCTATATCGGTCAAGACGAAAGATATATGAGACCAGCTGATGTATATTATCTTGCGGGAGATTCATCTAAAGCTCGAGACGTTTTGGGCTGGAAACCAAAAACATCATTTCAAGAGTTGGTGTCAAAAATGGTTAAACATGACATACAATTACTAGGCTGGCCAGCTGGAGGAGAGAAATAATCAAATGGGCTACATACTTCCGGAAATTTACCAGTCTATTTGTCAGGAAAATAATCGAGAGTTACCAGGGATATTTGTTGAAACTGGAACTTTTAAAGGGGGAATTCCCCATCGTATGTTAGAGACATATGGTACACTTGATCCATTTGAAAAAATATACACGATAGAAATTAGTGAAGATATATGCAAGGTGGCTTCAAGACGCTATAAGTTGTTTGAAAAATATCAAGGAGATGCATCAAAATTTAACCCCCACATAGATGAGAAAGATGAGTTGTTTGACAGTACAGGTGAATATTTTGATGGAAAATTAATATTGATTAATGATGATAGTGTAAAAGGGTTAAAGCAATTACTACCATTGATTAATGAGCCAGTATGTTTTTGGTTAGATGCCCATGGCGGAGCTCTTAGGTATAGTAGGGGTGAAGTTGATTGCCCATTATTGGAAGAATTAAATGTAATAGAAAATCATCATATTAAAAATCATATTATTGCAATAGATGATGCACATATGTTTGGAAAGATCCATGCTGAGAAAGGTGAAGTAGTCTGTGACTACACTAAAATTACTTATGATAAAGTAAAACAATTATTATGGAAAATAAATCCAAATTATGATATAGGGATGTATGAACCATATAATATGAAGATGGTTTTAGCACTATAGTTATGTAACAAATGAATAATAAGGAGATTAAAAATGAAATCAAAAACTCGTAGGTGGTTACCAACGCTTGGTGAACTTGTAGATAGGCTTAGTATACACCAACTGAAAGAAATTTTCATACCTGAAAATAAAAAGAATTATGCGAAAGAGATGAGTGATATAGTTCATGATATTGATTTAATTCTTAAAGAAAGAAAAGTAGTACTATCAGGCGATGTATTGAGGGCAATTATAGTTTTAGCTCAGATGAATGCACATATTTGGTATAATGAATCACAAGTTCGTCAAGGAGCAAAAGGTGCAGATAATTTGATGTTAACTCATGGATTAAATGGGATACGAAATACTGCTATTAATAGAATAATGGAAGTGGTCGGTGGTAGGAAAGATTATAAAATAGATTGTATTGCTGCTGAGTTCAAAGATTGGGAAGTGAGCTGGTAGTATGAAGATTATAGTATTTCATCAACCATTTCCAATGGGAAATTATAAGGTATGTACAGCTATAGCAAAAAAGCTATCTAAAATGGGACACGAAGTATATTCGTTACAACAATTAAATGGGGCTCAACCAGATAGTGAATATGTGCAACAGATTATAGATTTGAATCCAGATATAGTATATTCTGAAATGTTAGATAATGAAACTTTTAAAATTGTTGAGAAGTTGAAATGTAAAAAAATATTAACCTATGTTTCTAAGGGAATACTTCAAAGTTGGGACGATATATACCAATATCAAGGAGATTGGTTTACCCATATAATGACAAATTCAAAACAGATGGAAACTGAATTTAAGAGTCGCAATATACCAGTTGTGCATTTCGAGTGGTTTTTTAGCGTACTTGAAGACGAAGATAAAATATTTACATCTAAATATAATCACGACTGCACTTTTTTGGGTATGGGGTTTCAGCGAATGAGCAGTGACGTATATCAAGTTGAACGAGAAGCGTTTTTCAGAGAGCTCGGTGGACCTTGGGGTGACATAGACTATAAAATTTATGGTAACGGTTGGCCACAAACATCCGCGCATGGAGGTATATTGCCTGGGGATGATATAGGTAAGCTATATTCTTCATCTAAAACGGGAATAGCTATTATAGCTCCAGGTCAACGAGATTTTGGAATGATAAATAACAGATATTCTGAAATGGGGTCTTGTGGAATTCCTATCATAACACTGCAGTATCCTACTGTAGATTGGACTGGAGGTGAAAAATATTTAAACTTCGTTGAACCTAACCGTCAATCTGTTGTTGATTTAATAAAGAAGATAATATATCATCTAGATGAGTATAAAGAAAAAGGTAATAATATGAAAAAGTTTATTGAAGAAAAAAGCAATGTATTTTTTGAAAAGTTACAATATGTTGTAGAAGGTAGAGGACTGTAATGAAAATTCTAATAACAGGTGGTACAGGAACAGTAGGAAAAGCTTTAATTAAGAGTAGAGATAATGAATATATCAATGTTAGTAGAAATGAACAAAAGATAGCTGAACTAAAAAGGGAGTATCCCGAAGTAAAATCTTATGTAGGTAATATAGAAGATAAAGGATTGTTACTTAGAGTATTTAAAGATGTGAAGCCAGACGTAGTGGTTCATTCAGCAGCAATGAAGCACATTGATTTGATGGAAACTAATCCAATTTCAGGCTGTAATATAAATGTAATGGGTAGTTTAAATGTTGTGGAAGCAAGTATTATAAATGATGTGTCTGTTACTGTTGGAATAAGTACAGACAAAGCATGTCTTGCAGAAAGCGTCTATGGTGCTTCAAAATACTTAATGGAAAGGGTTTTTATGAATTCTAATAATGACAATAATAGATTTTCATTAACGCGATTTGCTAACGTTGCGCATAGTAATGGATCAGTATTGCCGTTTTGGTTAAAATTAAAAAGGGAAGGAAAACCACTCAAACTCACCGATCCAAATATGAATAGATTGATATTCACGCAAGATGATGCTGCTGCATTGATTTATAGAGCCATTCAGTGGACATTTCATAATGGTGGTGGATTTATTAAATCATATAAAATGAAATGTGTTAATATGTTAGATCTAGCTAAAGCAATTTCAGATGATATCGAAATAGTAGGCAAGAGACCAGGTGAAAAAACTAATGAAGATTTGATATCTAAAAACGAAATAGATAGAACATATATCTATAGCGACGATATTCACATCCGGATGGAGAACAATCCAGATTTGAATAAATTAGATGCACCGTACAATTCTAGAAGCGCAGAAAAGATGACATTAGCAGAAATCAAGGAATTGATTGCGTGGAAATAAAAGATTATAAGATAGCGTGGTTTACCGAAGGCGGCTGGTCTGGCAAGGTTTCGTTAGATAATCCTAACATGAGAAATGATGTTTCCACGATGTATGTTTTAGGTGCAGAACATTATTCTGTTTTTCACATACCGGATGTATTAAAGCATTTTGGTGAAAAGTATTTTGACTTTGCAATCGTAACATTACCAAAGACAAATGTAGATAAATTATTACAATTCGATATGATTGGAGATTTAAGAAAATTGAGTAAGAAGATTATATCAATGCAAGAAGGCCCACACTGGTATTTTCAAGATTATAAGATGGAAGAGCAAATTTGGTGGTATAATTCGCTTGTTGAATTTGACATGCTATTTGCGCACAATAAAAAAGATATAGGATATTATGAAGGGATTACAAATAAGCCAGTGTATAAAATGCCCACATTAATGTTAGCAGAGAGATTGGGCATTCTACCTCGAAGCAAATTGGGAGATGCAGTTATGATTGGTGGAAATATGGTAAGATGGTATGGGGGTTTTGATTCTTATATTGTAGCTCAAGAATTTGATATGCCAATATGCGCGCCATCGATGGGCAGGAAGATAGATAGAGAGGAAGAGTTAGATATAACTCATTATCCGTATATGACTTGGGTAGAGTGGATGAATGCTTTGGGCAAATTTTATGCTGGAGTTCATATGATGCCAACACACGCAGCAGGAACATTTACGTTGAATTGTGCATTTCATGGTATACCATGTATTGGTTACAGTGGATTAGATACGCAAGAAGAACTCCACCCAAGTTTGTCAGTGCCTGATGGTAACATAAATATGGCAAAAAAACTTGCTAAGCATTTAAAATCCGATAAAGAATATTATGGGTATATGAGCAAATTATGCAGAAAAAATTATGAGAAATCTCTCTACACTGAGAAGAATTTTATACCGTATATAATAGAAATACTTAATAAATTAAAGGATTAATCAAAAATGAAATATAAAAATAAAGATGGAATAGAATTAACTTATGAGGGTCACTATAATGATACTCATGTAGAATTAATAAAAGAAGTAATTAGAGAATCAATTAGATTAATAGAGGTTGGTATATCAAGAAAAGAAGTGATTAAGTTTTTGGAAGAGAATTTCAGCTTATGAAGTGTTTAGTAACAGGAGGAGCAGGTTTTATAGGAAGTAATCTTGTGGATAGATTGATTGATGACGACCACGATGTTATAGTTATTGATAATTTATCTACAGGTAAAATAGAAAATATAAATCCAAAAGCTGAATTTATTGATGATGGTATCGGACTTGAAAATATAACAGATTTTTCAATGTTTAAGAATATTGATATTGTATTTCATTTAGCTGCAAGAGCTCGCGTTCAGCCATCAATAGAGAATCCATTAGAGTTTAATAGAACAAATGTAGATGGAACTCTTAACATGCTGAAAGCATCAGCCGATGCGGGTGTGAAGAGATTTGTATACAGTTCTTCCTCGTCAGTTTACGGAGAAGTGAAACATTTACCCACTTCGGAAAGTACTCAACTCAATCCGATGAGTCCATACGCTTTGCAAAAACTTATCGGCGAACAGTATTGCAAACTGTTCAGTACGATTTACGGACTAGATACAGTCTGTTTGAGATATTTTAGCGTCTACGGTGAAAGACAGGTCACTGAGGGAGCGTACTGTCTTGTAATGGGTATATTTACAAATCAGATATTGAATAACAAACCATTGACAATAAATGGAAGCGGAAAGCAAAGACGGGATTTTACTTACGTCGGAGATGTAGTCGACGCAAATATAAAAGCTGCCACAACTGGAAAAGAGTTTGGCGGGGATGTATTTAATATAGGAAATGGTAACAATCGATCTGTTAATGAATTGGCTGTTATGATGGTTGGATTACCTACCCGTGCGGAACCATATCCTATAATACATCGACCACCTGTTATAGAACCGGAAGCAACACTAGCTGATATTAGTAAGGCCTGGAAAATATTAGGGTGGATGCCCAGCACTAAAATAGAAACATGGTATAATAAAAATAAGGAGAATTTAGGGTTATGAAAATAGGAATTGTAGGAAATGGGTTTGTGGGATCGTCTGTTGCTTTTGGATTTTCGCCACAGACAGGTTGTGACAGTGCAGAAGTTAGAATTCACGATAAAGATCTAGCAAAGTCATTGCACTCTCTAGAAGAAACAGTACACGAATCAGATTTTATATTTTTATCAGTTCCAACACCATCCAATAGAGATGGTTCTATAAACATCGATATAGTAGATTCAGCATTAAATGACATTAGTAAAATGACCAATGATTATAACTGGGTTAATGATTATGTAGTTTTGTTGAGATCGACAGTTACACCTGGAACAACAGCTAAATTACAAGAGAAATACGAAAATTTAAATATAGTTTTTAATCCTGAATTTCTTACAGAGAGATCAGCTAAATTTGATTTTATAAATCAATCTAGATTTATATTGGGTGGTAGTAGTGATTACTATGTAGATAGAGTCGAAGAGTTATTTAAATGGCGATTTGGAAAAACAATATCGATAATTAAAACAAATTATGAAACCGCTGAATTGATTAAGTATATGGGTAATTGTTATTTTGCTACTAAAGTATCATTTTTGAATGAGATGCATCAAATAGCTGATAGATGCGGAGTGGATTGGGATATGGCTATCGAAGGTTTTATCAGAGATGGTAGAATCGGACATTCTCATTTAGCAGTTCCGGGACCAGACGGGCGATTTGGATTTGGTGGTAGTTGCTTTCCTAAAGATATACAAGCTATAATAAATTTTGCTGAGGGGCTGGGGATTGAACCGAGTGTGTTAAAGGGTGTTTGGAATAAAAATTTAGAAGTAAGACCTGAAAAAGATTGGGAAAAATTAAAAGGAAGAGCAGTAGTAGATGAAATCAATTAGTTTTATACAACCAAGTAGGAACACCCTAAAGTATTTAAAGTGGTCCTATCGGTCAATACGCCACAATTTAGGGTATTCTCACGAGATATGTATGGCAGATGACTTTTCAGACGATGGAACGTGGGAATGGATGGAAGAGATTGCAGTCAAAGATGGGAATATAAAAATACATAGAAATGAGGGTCCTGAACGATTAGGTCATACTATTTTATACGATACTTTAATAAATGATTATGCTACAAATGATATTGTAATGATATTTCATAGTGATATGTATGCTTGTCCAAATATGGATACAGAGATGTTGAA
>DASCRE010000156.1:0-9150 GCA_034408645.1 Fidelibacterota bacterium
GTAATGCCTGGAGATAATGTAGAGATGGATGTAGAGTTGATCACACCGATAGCGATGGATAAGGAGTTGCGTTTTGCAATTCGTGAAGGGGGTCATACGGTAGGTGCAGGCGTTGTAACCAGTATAAGTGAATAAATATTAATGGCAAACCAAACTATACGAATAAATTTGAAAGCTTATGATCATATTCTATTGGATAAATCAACAGAAAAGATTGTGAAAACAGCTAAGTCTACCGGAGCAGTGATTTCAGGTCCGATACCCCTGCCAACTAGGAGGACCATATATACCGTTTTGCGTTCACCTTTTGTGGATAAAAAATCTCGTGAACAGTTTCAGACAAAAATTCACAAACGGTTAGTTGATATATTGAACAGTACACCTAAGACAGTTGAATCTTTAATGAAAATAGATTTACCTGCTGGTGTTGATATTGAAATAAAAGTATAATTATGCGTGGATTGATTGGAAAAAAAATTGGAATGACTCAGGTCTTTAATGGAATGGGGCATTTAATTCCTGTTTCTATTATAGAAATTGGCCCTTGCAAGGTTACTCAAGTAAAATATGCTGAAAGGGATGGATATGATGCAGTTCAATTGGGTTTTTCCTGTCGAAAAAAGAGTCGTACTACAAAACCGATGAATGGACATTTTGAGAAAGCAGGAGTTTCTCCACAATTGTGGCTTAAGGAATTTGAGAAAGTGGAAGACTATAATTATAAATCAGGTCAGAAATTTACTGTTTCTATGTTCAATGTGGGTGATCTAGTGAATGTTTCTGGTACGTCAAAGGGGCGGGGATTTGCGGGTGTTATAAAGCGTCATAACTTTCAGAGACAACCGGAAACCCATGGTCAAACTGAATATCTTCGTCATCCGGGATCCATTGGACAGGCATCAGATCCTTCTAGAGTTTTTAAAGGAATGAAAATGGCAGGGCGTTATGGAGGAAAAAAATCTTCAGTAAAAAATCTTGAGGTGATTAAAGTTGACAGGGAAAATAATTTGCTTTATTTAAAAGGTGCTATTCCTGGTGCAAATAATAATAGAATTGTGGTCACTAAATAATGAATATAAATACTATCAAACCGGACGGAACAAAGGGATCAGCCTTAAAAGTGAATAATGAGATATTTAAAATTGAACCGAACGAAGCAGTAGTATATCAGGCAGTGATGCAGGAATTACACAACCAAAGGCAGGGTACACATTCAGCAAAATCAAGAGGAATGGTGAAGGGTGGAGGAAGAAAGCCCTGGAGGCAAAAAGGAAGAGGTGTAGCACGTGCAGGGACGATTCGATCTCCATTGTGGAAAGGTGGTGGAACTGTTTTTGGTCCTGAACCTCATTCCTACAAAAAGAGGATGCCAAAGAAGATGAAGCAACTTGCAAGAAAAAGTATATTAAGCTATAAAGCAAGTAAAGGGGAGATATTTATAGTTAACGAGTTTATTCAACTTGAGCCAAAAACAGCTATATTCTATGAATTTTTGAAATCCTTGGATATTCAGAAGCAGAAAGTATTAGTGCTTCCTGAAAAAATAGAAAAAAATGTAAGTCTATCGGTTCGTAATCTCTATAATGTAGATATCAATAAAGCAGATTCAGCGAGTACGTATGATTTAATTAACCACGATATTCTTCTTTTTGATAAACCTGGTATATTATCACTGAACGAAAAATTATCTAATTAAATATGGAATACCAGAATATTATTATTAAACCTTTATATACTGAAAAAATGAGCATTCTTCAGGAATCCCAAAGAAAATATGCATTTCAGGTTAGTCAATCTGCTAATAAAATTGAAATCAAGAAAGCTGTGCAGAAGAAATTTGATGTTGAAGTAGAAAAAGTCGCTACTATGAATCGTAGAGGTAAATTTCGACAAATGACAGTGCGTAGTGGCGGTAGAGTTATTAGGACCTCAGGCAGAAAATCTTCATGGAAGCGTGCCATCGTCACATTGAAAGATGGGTTTTCTATTGACCTTATGGGTGGGGAGGTGAGCGGATAACTATGGGAATCCGTACTTTGAAATCTGTAACTCCGGGTAACCGATTTGCTTCAAGGCCTGATTTTGCAGATATAACCGAATCAAAACCAGAGAAAGGTTTAACAACCGCTTTAAGGAAAACTGGTGGTAGAAATAATCATGGAAGAATTACCTGCAGGCATAGAGGTGGTGGACATCGTCGAAGATATCGTATTATTGATTTTAAAAGAGATAAGTTTGATATTCCGGGAAGAGTGGAGACAGTTGAATATGATCCTAATCGTTCAGCGTATATTTCACTAATCGTTTATGCTGATGGAGAAAAGCGATACATCCTATCACCATTTGGGCTCCGCGTAGGTGATCAGATATTAGCCGGAGAAAATGTGCCACTAAAGTTGGGAAATTCACTCCCCCTGAAATCAATACCAGCAGGAATGATGATTCACAACGTTGAATTAATCCCAGGTAGGGGTGGGCAAATGGTTCGCAGCGCTGGCTCTGTTGCTCAAATTATGTCACATGAGGGAGAATTTGCATCACTTAAATTACCCTCAAGTGAAATCAGGTTGGTATCAAAAAAGTGTTATGCTACTGTAGGTCAGGTTGGCAACAGAACTCATGAGCAGGTGTCTTCAGGAAAAGCAGGCAGATCCAGATGGTTAGGTCGCAGGCCTACCACACGTGGTGTTGCTATGAATCCTGTAGATCATCCTATGGGCGGTGGAGAGGGAAAATCTTCTGGAGGAAGACATCCCTGTACTCCATGGGGTAAGCCAACTAAGGGTTATAAAACACGAAAACGAAATAAACAATCAAATGCAATGATTGTAAAGCGGAGAAAATAATTTGTCACGATCTTTAAAAAAAGGACCTTTTATTGAGCCAAAACTTTTGAATAAAATAAAAGTTATGAATGAAGGGAAAAAAAAGAAAGTGATCAAAACATGGTCTAGGCAATCAATGATATCCCCGGATTTTGTAGGGCATACACTCGCAGTACATAACGGAAATAAATTTATTCCTGTGTTTATTTATGAGAATATGGTTGGTCATAAATTAGGAGAATTTGCTCCAACACGTACATTTAGATTGCATTCCGGAGATAGGAAGAAATAATGGACGCATACGCAATTACAAAATATATAAAACAATCTTCCAAAAAAGTAAGGAAGACCTTGGAATTAGTGAAAGGAAAAAATGTTGAACCTGCTTTAAATATTCTACACTTTTCAAAGGAAAAAGCTGCATATGTTATAGAAAAAACACTTCGATCTGCATTATCAAATCTGATGCAAGGTGAAGATGATCAAAATATATCCACTGATGAGATTAGTATTAAAGAAGCGTTTGTAAATGGAGGGCCTGTTCAGAAAAGATTTAGAGCAAGAGCTCAGGGACGTGCATCAAGAATTCGTAAACCAACCAGTCACTTAACAATTGTAGTAACTGATGGAAAAGAATAGGAGAAATTAGTGGGTCAAAAAACAAATCCGATTGGTTTTCGATTATCTTTAAGAAAAGATTGGCGTTCAAGCTGGTTTGAAAAAGGATCTTTTAGTCAAAATCTGGCAGAAGATATTCAAATTCGTAAATATATTTTAACTCGGCTAAATAATGCAGGAATTGCAAAAGTTGAAATCAGTCGTACTTCTAAGGTAGTGACGGTGACGATTTTTACCGCACGCCCAGGTATTGTAATTGGCAGAGGTGGTGAAGAGGTGAATCATTTAAAAAAAGAATTGAGTCAGCTGACACCTAAAGATATACAAGTTAATATTTCGGAAATAAAAAGACCTGAACTGGATGCATCTCTTGTAGGTTCTAATATTGCTCATCAACTCAAAAAGAAAATATCTTATCGCCGAGTTGTAAACAAGGTTATTCAATCCACTATGAGAATGGGTGCAAAAGGTATTCGTATCAATGTTGCTGGAAGACTGGGTGGAGCAGAAATAGCCAGAAGCGAGAAATTTATGAATGGAAGCGTCCCATTACATACGCTTAGAGCTGATATAGATTATGCTTTAACAGAAGCCCATACAACTTATGGTGTTATAGGTATCAAAGTATGGATTTGTCTATAATAATTAGAATGTTTTTAACATGTTAGAACCAAAAAAAACAAAGTTTAGACGTCATCACAGAGGACATCGAAGAGGAATGGCCAAAAAAGGTGATTATGTAGCATTTGGTAGTTATGGATTGAAAGCTATTGAGGGTGGTTGGGTATCTGCGCGACAGATAGAATCTGCACGTATTACTATTTCTAAAGAAGTCAGAAAAATTGGTAAAATGTGGATAAGAATATTTCCTGATAAACCGGTAACTCAAAAGCCTGCTGAAACTCGAATGGGAAAAGGTAAAGGTGCACCTGAATATTGGACAGCAGTTGTGAGACCTGGACGTATTTTATTTGAAGTAGAAGGGATTTCTAAAGAAGTGGCTGAATTAGCATGTAAAAATGCCGGTCATAAATTATCAATTAAGACAAAATTTGTTGGAAGGAGGGAATTTTGAAAATGAAAAATTCTCAATTAAACGAAATGTCTAAAATGGAGTTGGAAACTAAGTTGAATGATAACATGGATGCATTGCAAAACCTGCGATTTCAAAAAGCATTGCAGCAAATTGAAAATCCCTTACAACTAAGAGTATTGAAAAGAGAAATTGCTCAAGTTAAAACAGTTTTGAGAGAATTAGAGTTGGGAATTAGAAAAAAATTGACTGATTAATATTTTATGACAGAATACAGAAAAAGGCAATCGCTTACAGGTGAGGTAACCAGCACAAAAATGGAAAAGACGGTGGTTGTGAAAGTTACCCGAAAAGTAAAACATCCTATGTACAACAAATATATTAAGCGTTATAAAAAATATCTAGTACATACGACAACAGTTGTCCCTAATCAGGGTGATCTTGTAAAGATTATTTCGACAAAACCAATAAGTAAACGGAAGCGATGGCAGGTCAGTGAAATTATCAGAGAATCATTGGATATGGGGAAGATTTAGTGATTCAGCAAGAAACCAGATTAAGAGTTGCGGATAACACCGGAGCAAAAGAAGTTCTTTGTTTCAAGGTTCTTGGTGGGAGCAAACGTCGTTATGCATCCATTGGAGATTTAATTGTTGTCACAGTAAAGAAAGCGCTCCCCAATGGATTAGTTAAAAAAGGGCAAGTTGTTAGAGCGGTCATCGTACGTACAAGAAAGGAAATACGCCGAAAGGATGGAAGTTATATTCGCTTTGATGATAATGCCGCAGTATTATTGACGGAAGCGGGTGAGCCAAGGGGCACACGGATTTTTGGTCCAATTGCTAGGGAATTGAGGGAAGCGGGATTTATGAAAATTGTATCTATGGCACCGGAGGTTCTCTAATGAGATTAAAAAAGGGAATGACTGTGCGAGTTACTAATGGTAATCATAAAGGTATGGAAGGAAAAATTCTAAAGGTTTTCCCAAGGAATAACCGGGTGATCATAGAAGGAATTAATTTAATTAAACGGTCTTCAAGACCAACACAGGAAAACCCTGGAGGCGGATTTATCGAGAAGGAAGCATCTTTGCACGAATCCAATGTTGTCGTCCTTCATAATGGAGAACCCACTAAGATTGGATATAAATTATTAGATGACAGAACTAAAGTCAGAATTTCAAAAAATTCAGGTGAAGAGATTAACACTTAAAGCTGAAAACTAATATGGTTAAAGAAAAGAATAAAAAAATAACTCCTACACAGGAGAAGAAAAGTAAGAAAAAATCTCCAACTGCAAAAAAAACAGTTGTTAAAAAGAGTAAAGGGAACAAGAAAAATGGATATATTCCTGAATTAAAAAAATATTATAAGGATGTTATAATAGGGAATTTGACTAAAAAATTTAATTACTCAACTGTTATGGAGTGTCCGCGTGTAGTCAAAATTATTTTGAATATGGGTGTTGGTGATGCAAAGGTAAATGCAAAATCTTTAAAAAGTTCAGTCAATGAATTGACAGTAATTTCAGGTCAAAAACCTATTATTACAAAAGCTAAAACCGATATCTCTAATTTTAAAATAAGAAGGGGATTTCCTGTTGGTATCAAAGTAACCCTGAGAGCAAATAGGATGTACGAATTTTTAGAGAGACTTAACTCTATTGCGTTGCCAAGATCCAGAGATTTCACAGGATTATCTTTTAAGTCATTTGATGGAAGAGGGAATTATAATTTTGGAATTAAAGAGCAAATTGTATTTACAGAAATTGATTATGATGATATTGAAGCTATTCGAGGATTAGATATTGCGATCAATACCACAGCGTCCACTGATGAAGAATGCTATTGGCTTTTAAAGGAATTTGGACTTCCCCTTAGAGAGAGACCGGTTAAAGATCAAGCAGAAAAGGAATCAGCATAATGGCTAAAAAATCAAAAATAGTCCGAGAATTGCATTTAAAGAAAATGGTTGAAAAATACTCTTCTAAAAGAAAAGAATTAAAGGCAATAATAAAAGATCCTAAAACGACTTTAGAAGAGCAACAAAAAGCCAAAGACACACTTCATAAATTACCCAGACGTTCTAATCCTAACAGGATTAAAAACAGGTGTTTTTTAACAGGTAGGCCCAAAGGATATCTTAGAAAATTTGGTTTATCAAGGATTGTGGTTCGTGAAATGGCACTCAGGGGAGAGATTCCTGGGGTGACAAAGGCGAGTTGGTAGGAATAATACAATGTCAATGACAGATCCAATTGCAGATTTGCTCACCAGAATTCGAAATGGATTTATGGCTGAAAAAAGATGGATAGATATTCCTTCATCCAGAATGAAAAAACGTATTTCTTATGTGCTTAAAGAAGAACATTATATTAAAGATTTTATTTTTATATCTTCAGGTGAAAAAGAATCTATCAGAATATTTTTAAGATATGATGTCCATGGGAAACCTGTCATTTCAGGTATTAAAAGACAAAGTAAGCCTGGTTGTAGAGTGTACGTTAATGTACACGAAATCCCAAAGGTTTTGGATGGATTAGGAATTGCTATTTTGTCTACATCAAAAGGAATATTATCAGATAAAACTGCTCGCAAATTGAATGTGGGTGGCGAATATCTTTGCAGTGTGTGGTAAAATATGTCACGAATTGGTAAAAAAACTATTCATGTCCCTGAATCTGTGTCGTTCTCATTAAAGAATGCAACCGCTAAGATATCGGGCCCAAAAGGTGAATTAGAAGTAATAATAATCAAGGGGATAGATGTCCAGTTGAATGATAATCAAATATCGGTTTCTCGATCTTCTGATGATAGAAAATATCGGTCAATGCATGGTACTATACGGCAATTGATAGCCAATGCTGTTAAAGGAGTATCAGATGGTTTTACTAAAGAATTGGAAATCAGAGGAGTAGGTTATCAGGCTAATATGCAGGGCAATAAACTACACCTACAGCTTGGATATTCTCATGATATATTTTTTGAGACACCAGATGGTATTAACATTGGTGCGAACAGAACAGAAATTTCTGTAGCCGGATATGATAAACAGTTAGTAGGGGAAGTTGCTTCCAAAATTCGATCATTTAGAAAACCTGAACCATATAAGGGTAAAGGAATTCGATATAAGGGTGAATATGTAAGGCAGAAACAAGGAAAAACGGTAGGTACTGGTGAATAATGAGTGAATTAAAACGAAAGAAAAGTCGGTTCCAAAGAAGAAGAAATAGAAGTAAGGGCTCGTCAAAACAATTAGTCGATGGGTTTAGACTTTGTGTTTATCGCAGTAATAGACACATTGAAGCCCAGATTATAAATGATAGAGACGGAAAGACGATTGTATCAGCATCATCAAATAATAAATCGTTGAAAAAAAATATTGAATCTGCTGTATCAAAAATTAAGTGTGCAGAAATTGTTGGACAAGCCTTAGCTGAAAGAGCAAAAGAAAATGAAATAACCAATGTGATATTTGATAGAAATGGATTTCCATTTCATGGTAGGGTTAAATCATTAGCTGGTGGAGCCCGAAAAGGAGGACTTGTTTTTTAACTAAAAACTAATTTTATATTTATGATTAATCCAATAGAACTTGATTTACAAGAAGAAATAGTTGTTAAAATTAACCGGGTTTCAAAAGTAACCTCTAGAGGGAAGCGTTTACGATTCTCTGCACTAGTCGTTATTGGTGATGGTAAAGGACATGTAGGAATGGGTACGGGAAAGGCCAACGAAGTAATTTCCGCGATTACTAAATCAAAAGAAAATGCAAAGCAAAATATATTTAAGGCTCCACTTATCAATGGAACTATTCCTCATAAAATTGTCGGAAAACATTGTGCCAGCAGAGTAATGTTAAAACCTGCTTCCCCAGGAACAGGGATTATTGCTGGTGCTGCTGTCAGAGCAGTAATGGAGCAGATGGGAGTTGAAAATATTCTTACTAAGATTACAGGTTCCAACAATCTATTGAATGTTGTACGAGCTACTATCAATGCATTGCAGAATTTAGAAGATGCAGTCAGTGTCGCTGCCAAACGAGAAATAACTATTAAAGAAATTTATAATTAGAGATTATGCCTAAAAAGAAATCTATGTTGAAGATTACACAAGTTAGAAGTAAAATAGGGTATAAACCAAAAGCCAGAGCAACTTTAGAAGCTTTAGGCCTTCGGAAAATTCATCAGACTGTAGAACTTCCTGATAATCCATCCATTAGAGGCATGATTAAAAAAATTGAATATTTATTAAATGTGGAGGAAATTAAGTGAAACTGGGTCAATTACATCCTCCTGTAGGTTCCACAAAAACTTCTAAGAGAAAAGGAAAAGGGAGCGGCTCAGGTTTGGGAAAAACTGCTGGTAGAGGACACAAAGGTGCAGGACAAAGAAGTGGGAATAAACGTCGTCCTTGGTTTGAAGGTGGTCAAATGCCGCTGGCGCGGAGATTACCAAAACGGGGATTCACAAATCATATTTTTAAGAAAGAATTTCAAATTGTAAATCTCAGAGATCTAACTGATTTAAAATTAAAAAATATTGATCCGGAAGTTTTACTGTCAAAAGGGAAAATAAAAACTTTAAATAAACAAGTAAAAATTCTTGGAATTGGAGATATTGAAAGTCCCTTAAATTTAAGAGTACATGCGTTTAGCCAATCTGCCCGGGAGAAAA
>DASCRE010000157.1:0-6134 GCA_034408645.1 Fidelibacterota bacterium
GAATTTCCTTATTTTGGGGAATCATATTCACAATGTATCGTGAACCCCAATGGCTGGATTGGTTTTGGTGAAGACAACACTGATTACCAAAATTCATCGATTCCATCACCTGCAGCACCCGCACCTGCTATTTTGGCCTTTTGGGATGATTTAAGTCCAGAGAGCACAGATCAGGGTGGTTGTCCAGAGTTCAGCGGGAATGTTTATATAAAAAGTTTTGAAAATAAATTTGTGATTTGGTTTGATAATGTTATCCGCTGTTCATCCAATTACCCTGGAACTTTTGATTTCCAGGTTGTCTTACACGAGAGTGGTGGGTTTGATATCAATTACAGAAACATGGAAGAGAATGTTACAAGTGCAACCATCGGGATGCAAAATGCTACCGGTTTGGATGGTCTACTAATTGTTTTTAATGATGAATATATCCAAAATGAATTATCCCTTCAGTTCCGCAAACCAATTGGTACGGACTGGTTTTCAGTTTATTCCGAGACCGATGACCTTTCTGGAACTCTCGAAGTAGGAGAGGCAGCGGAATTCACCGTTGATGTGAACTCTGAAGGGTTGCCCGAAGATGAATATTTAGGTCATATAATAGTTTCCACTAATGGATCGCCAACCGTTACCATCCCCGTTATTTTAAATGTTGTCTCTGGAGGTGAAATGACACTTGATTTGCCCTATTCCAGTGGATGGAATTTGGTTGGACTTCCTGTCTCAACAACGAACAATTTTTATTTGGATTTATTTCCTGATGCGCTGGAGGGTACAATGTATTCCTATAACCAGGGCTACATATCGGAAGATATTCTATTGAATGGAACAGGGTATTGGCTCAGGATGGATTCTGATGGTACTGGATCTGTAACAGGACTTTCCTTAGACCAGTTGGATGTAGGCCTGAACGCTGGTTGGAATTTGGTATCAGGATTGTCATTTCCTATTGATGTAAATACCATTAACGATCCACAGGAGATTATTATTCCGTTTACCTATTATCAATTTGATGGAGCTTATATATTAACAGAAGTGCTGGAACCGGGAACAGGGTATTGGGTTAGGACATCTGGAGAGGGTACTGTTGAAATGATTTTTGATGGAGTGGAACGGCGCGTGATTGAACAAACCCAATTTTTTGACGAAGTTAATACCCTAACTTTTAAAAATAAAAATGACATTTCAATCCAATTATATTTTGGGATAGAGTTAAATGAAGAGCAAAAGCAGATGTTCAGCCTACCTCCTGTACCTCCCTTTTTGTCTGATTTAGAAACACCGGTATTGGATATTCGTTTTGATAATGAGTATAGGGTATGTTCGTCCCAAGGCACTTTAAATCTCCTAAGTTCAAGAGAAACAGAAACAATTGATTACGAAATAATAGATGGAAAAACCTGGGAATTAACTCATTTATCTAGTAATTATTCCATTTTATTAACAGGAGAAGGACAAATAAATGTTCCTGGGAATCAGTCAGAATATTTATTGAAGGAAACAGATTTTACAGTCCTGCCAGCTGAGTTTGATTTATTTCCTGCTTTTCCTAATCCATTTAATCCTGTGACACAAGTTCGATTTTCAATACCTCAATCAGAAGCACAGAATCCCACGTTGGTAGGCGTATATGACTTAAACGGAACATTAATTGAGACATTATCCAATGGTTATCTTGATGCTGGTAATCATCAAGTAATCTGGAATGCTGGCACCCATCCCAGCGGTATGTATTTTATCCGGATGCAATCGGGACATTTTGATAAAACAATCAAAACTATGTTGATCAAGTAGGAATTAAAATTCCTGATTATTGGGATAGTAAAAATAATTTCCCCCTTTTTAGATTTTGATTTTGAATGGATAATATTTTATACACCCTCCTTTTTTTATTGATTACCCTGATTATTTTTGGATGGTTCGAAAATACAATGCACATCAGAGCATTAGAAAGCATTCCACTAAGGATTCATATAAATGGTTCTCGTGGAAAATCAAGTGTTACTCGTTTGGTGGCGGCAGGACTAAGATCAGGAGGTCTAAAGGTATTAGCAAAAACAACGGGATCTGCTCCCAGAATCATTGATGAAAATGGAAAGGATCTTATCATACATCGCTTACGGACCCCTTCCATTGGTGAACAGGTAAAACTACTCAGATACTTTGCAGAAAAGAAACCTGATGCTGTGGTGATGGAATGTATGGCTGTAGATCCTCAGTATCAATGGGTCGCTGAACATAAAATGGTTCAATCCCATATTGGTGTTATTACCAATGTACGTCCTGATCATCTCGAAGAAATGGGTCCATCAATGAAGGATATAACTCTTTCACTCTCTAATTCCATTCCGGATAAAGGAAAATTCCTTACAGTTTCTAGCCCATATAATAAACATTTAAGCTATATATCGAAAGAAAGAGACACCACTTTTTATGAAGTTGATACTGATGAGGTCACCACTGATTATTTATCAAAATTTCCTTTTCTTGAACATGATGAAAATGTAGCGCTTGCATTAAAAGTTTGTGAATTGGCCGGAGTTGAGAAGGAATCTGCGAAGGTAGGAATGTTGAACACATCCCCAGACCCTGGTGCGCTGGTATTGTGGCAATTAGAATTTGGTAATCACCACAATGAATTTGTTAGTGCTTTTGCTGCAAATGATCCTGAATCCACCCTGAAGATATGGAACCTAGTTCAGGAAAGATTGAACAAACAATCTGTCTGTGTTTTTCTAAATACCCGTTCGGACAGACGCTACAGGACTAAACAATTAGTTACCCTGGTACATAAATTTATCAAACCAGATACCTTTATCATTCGTGGTGAGAATTTTCAAGCTACAGTGAACCAGGAACTTAAGTCCTCAACCGCTGAGGTCTCAATTCATCCATTGAAGTCAACTCCTGATGATTTAATTAGTGAATTAAAAAAGTTAAATCATACCTTTATTTTTGGAATTGGCAATATAGTTGGCTGGGGGGAATCATTTGTCTCGGAATTAAAACAGTATAGAGTAAATGGTTGAGATTGCTATAGGTATTGGGATAGTCTTAAGCCTTGTGCTCACCGAAACGGTCGGTGTAACTGCTGGTGGTGTTATCGTTCCGGGTTATATTGCACTTTACCTTCATGAACCAGTGAGAATATTCAGTACGTTTATCATTAGCTATTTAGTATTTCTCATTGTTTGGATATTATCAAAATTTATGATGATTTATGGAAAGAGAAGATTGGTTCTTTGTTTATTATTGGGATTTTTTCTTGGATATTTATCCAAGCTATACTTTCGGAATCCTGTCTCTGATTTGGACCTATCTGTAATCGGTAATATTATTCCAGGATTAATAGCAAGCTGGATGGACCGCCAAGGTGTAGTCCGAACCCTGAGCGTTGTGTTGATCACTGCCTCGATTGTTCAGCTATGTTTGATGGCTCTAAGTTTGGAAGTTCCTCGTGTTTAGACCTGCTATCCAAAAAACAAGAGTCCTGGTTATTTTGGCGATAGTAAATTTATTACTTTTTCTTTGGGCATCAAATTCAACAGGGAAAATTGAGGCATCCGGCCATGAACATAAAATACAAGCGGCAAACCTGATGAAATCTGCTATGAATGTTTTAAAGGAAACTCGATATGGACAAAATCCTGTTTTTTTAGATGCCATAAATGACCCCAATGAGACGGGGCTAGTTGGACCTAAATTTAGTCATATTTCTACTGGAGAAGGGGACCTGGATAGCAAACTATCAACCTTAAATCCAAATTTTGCTGCTTTGATTGTTGAAATATTCTTGGAAGCGGACCTTTCAAAAGGTGACAAGGTTGCTGTTTCTTTTACTGGTTCTATGCCTGGAGCAAACTTAGCTGTTGTGAGTGCATGTCAAGTAATGGGAATCACACCCTATATTGTGAGCTCCGTTGGCTCATCTCACTGGGGCGCAACGGATCCAGATTTTACGTGGATTGATATGGAAAAAATCTTATCTTCTAAAGATTTATTAACGCACCAATCAATAGCTGTATCTTACGGTGGTAAAAGCGATGCCGGCGGTGGGATGAGCCCTTTTGGAAGAGAACAGATAGACAGCGCATTTGAGCGATCAGGAGTTCCTAAATTTATTGAAGCAGAAAGACTCAGTGAAAGTGTTCAAACGCGGCTCGATATTTATAAAGAATCTGCACAATTGAACGAGTACTCAGTTTACATAAACGTTGGTGGTGGAGCTGCCAGTATAGGGACCTTAGACCAAGCTAGAGAAATTCCCCCTGGATTCTCTTTACCATCTGATTTAAAAAGTATTAAAGACCGCAGTGTTCTTATGCAGTTTGCGTCTTTGGGAATTCCAATAGTTCATATTCTAAATATTAGAGAATTGTGTGAAAAATATGGTGTGAAATTTGCACCAGTTCCTTTTCCACCTATCGGTAGAGGTAAATTGTTTGAGGTCTATGCATATAACATAACTGTAACCTTAATAGCCCTATGTATTGCGTTGAGCAGTCTAGTTGGGGTTGCTATTCATTCCCACAATCAAATTGCCCATCAAAGAGACTCATATGAGCCGGAATCTATTTTATAGTTTTTTTCTCATAATCGGTTTAAATGGTATCACTTTCGGAAAGGCAGTTGATCCAAAAGAAATTGATAGAAGAGAAATTTTATTCGTTGGTGAAAACCGTCAGGAATATTTTTCTTTATATAAGTCTTCTCTCCATTATACGGTGTATGGGCCCGATACTGTAAAAATATATGCCCGTAAAGCTATCCCTTCCCGAGACAATGAAATAAAGTCTTTTGGATATTCTTTAATTATAGATAAAGAGGATACCTTACACACACAGTTCAAAAAACGAATTTATTCAAAAATAACATCAGCAGAACATAGACGTCATGGTTATTCCAGCGCAGGGATTTATTCTTTACCTATCCCATTTGGAAAACATGAATTAGAGCTTATACCTCTTTCTGAATCAAGCCGTCCCGTACTGGTGCGAATGATTATTAATCCACTTCAGAGGGACAGGGGAAGAGGGAAATTTATTCTACCGGAATCGGAGACACCTCTTTTTTTTATTGATTTTGGTGAAAAGAAAATCCGCTATTGACAGCTTGATTACTGGAGCCAATTAAAATTTTCTGTTGAAAAATCAAAAAGAATTAAAGTAATCTGTCGATTAAAATATTTTGAGGATATGTCGAAAACTCAGAACTATCGTTTGCGACTTTCAAAAAATGGGGAAGTCATAAATACATTTTTTATCCAGACTGAGCAATCATCTGAAAAGTTGCTATTGGATAATTCTTCACTAGATATTGGTGTATCCAACAGTATCAATATTGAGTTGGATCCGGGAAACTATACGTTTGAATTATTGGAAAGTAAACGGTCTGTTTACCTTCGGGTGATGGAGTATGATTTCTAATAACTTGATTAAATTATTTATTGTTTGTTCAACTATGTTGTCTGCGCAGTCCATGAAAAACAGGCTTTTGGTTCCGATTTATGTATATCCAACCCTTTCACTTGGGTATGACTCCAATTTCATGAAATTTTCTGATGGTGAAATAGACCAAACAATATCGGGCGCTGATATTCTAGGGAATGCATCTACATTTGATAGTGATATAATCAAAACAAAAATGAAATTATATTATAGTCCTGTATTGTCTAATATCTATGAAACTGAGTTATATTTTACTTTTTCACATTCTATGTATAGACAACTAAAAGAGAAATCCTACGTTCGATATTCGCTCTTATACGCACAGCATCTGGGACCGTATAGCTGGCTGAAGATTGGGTATACCAATCTACCTGAATATTTTATTCGAAATTACATTGACCGAGATATCACTGGTACCTTTAGATATTCATGCAGTTTTTCCAGTGAAGAGTTATTCTTATCCTATTCTTTTCCGGTCGGGGAAGTATCCTGGTTGAGGTTCAAAGTAAAAGGTATTAATGAATTTTATAATTCTCATTTTACAGAATTTGACCAAAAAAAGTTAATAGGACAGATTGTATACCATTCTGAAATTTCCAAAAGAATGCAATATTCCGTTTCACTGAGTCATGGTGGCAGTAAAAATCCAACCTATAACTCTGGAGAGACCTCCACGCTTGTGGATCGGTC
>DASCRE010000158.1:0-5955 GCA_034408645.1 Fidelibacterota bacterium
GTAATGCCTGGAGATAATGTAGAGATGGATGTAGAGTTGATCACACCGATAGCGATGGATAAGGAGTTGCGTTTTGCAATTCGTGAAGGGGGTCATACGGTAGGTGCAGGCGTTGTAACCAGTATAAGTGAATAAATATGGCTGGAAATAGTAAAAGAAGTATTATACAGATTGAAAGCTCTGCTGGAACCGGTTATAGGTATACTATAACTAAAAGCAAGCGTTTACATCCTGAAAGAGTAGAATACAAAAAATATGACCCTGTTATTCGTAAGCATGTCATGTTTAAAGAAACAAAATAATTATTAGGAGAGTAGCTCAATTGGTAGAGCACCGGTCTCCAAAACCGGGGGTTGCGGGTTCGATCCCTGCCTCTCCTGCATTTGAGAAATGATAAAAAAAATTAAAAAATTTTCTACGGAAGTTCAGATAGAAATGGGTAAGGTTTCTTGGCCCACTTGGGATGAATTAAGGGGAGCAACTTATATAGTTTTGTCATTATCAATTTTAGTTGCTGCATTTTTGTTTGTTGTTGATTTAATATTGAATAAATTAATGAATTTTATTTTATAAAATGAATTGGTATTCTATTAGAGTTATTTCTGGAAAAGAACAAAAAATCCAGGAAGAAATAAATTGGGAAATTGAGGATAATGGCCTGCAGGATGATATTCAGGAGTTATTTGTGCCTACTGAAAAAATTGTAGAGATGAAAGATGGAAAAAAGAAAGTAAAAACACGTGTTTTCTTCCCGGGATATATTTTAATCAAAATGAATTTGAATAATACTACTCGATATCTTATTGAGAATGTTAATCATGTTCTCAGTTTTGTTGGTCCAAAGGGAGAGCCTCAGGTCGTACGTCCTGAGGAGATCGATCGAATTGTAGGAGCAGTTAAAAAAGGAGAAGTGCAAGAAAATTTTCAATATCCTTTCAAAGTTGGAGATTCTATCCATGTTATTGATGGACCGTTCATGGATTTTTCAGGATTCATAAATGAAATTAATGATGAAAAACAAAAATTGAAGGTCTCCGTGAGTATTTTCGGAAGGCCAACTCCCGTTGAGCTGGATTATTTACAGGTAGAACTTGAAAAATAGAGAAATTTTATGGCAAAAAAGACAATAGGATTTATAAAGTTACAAATACCTGCGGGTCAGGCAAATCCTGCTCCTCCTGTTGGCCCTGCGTTAGGCCAGCAGGGTGTTAATATCATGGATTTTTGTAAATCATTTAATGCGGCGACTCAGGATCAGCCGGGTATGATAATCCCAGTGGAAATTACAGTATATGCTGATAGAAGTTTTACTTTTATTACTAAAACTCCACCCGCATCAACGTTACTTAAAAAAGCTGCGAACCTAAAAAAAGGTTCTGGAGAGCCAAATAAGGAAAAAGTTGGGATGGTGTCGGTTAAAGATTTGGAAGAAATTGCAGAATTAAAAATGAAAGATTTAAATGCAAATACATTGGAGTCCGCTGTAATGATGATACGTGGAACGGCTGTAAGTATGGGAATCACAGTATCAGAATAATCGAGTTTAATAGGATGAATGATGAAAATATCAAAGTTTAAAAAGACAGCAACAGAACAGATAGATAGAATGATGGTTTATCCGCTCAAAAAGGCAGTAGACATTGTTAAAAAAGTTTCATACGCAAAGTTTGATGAAACGGTGGATGTGTCAATAAATCTGGGGGTTGATCCTCGCCATGCAGATCAAAATATTAGGGTTACTACAGGACTACCTAATGGAACAGGAAAAACCGTAATCATTCTAGTGATAACAAATGATTCAAAATTTAAGGAAGCTGAGGATGCTGGGGCAGATTTTGTGGGTCATAGTGAGTATATTGAAAAAATTAAAACTGGCTGGACAGATGTTGATAAAATAGTAGCTACTCCAGATATGATGGGGGAATTAGGCAAATTAGGCAAAATTTTGGGCCCTAAAGGATTAATGCCGAACCCAAAAAGTGGTACGGTCACGAATGAACTAGGTAAGGCTATTAAAGAGCTTAAAGCAGGTAAGGTTGAATTACGAGTCGATAAAACAGGAATTATCCATGTTCCATGTGGAAAAGTTTCTTTTGAATCAGAAGCATTGGTTGAAAATGTAAGAACAATTTATTCTACAATAATGAAAGCAAAACCATCCTCAGTTAAAGGACAATACTTAAAAAAAATGACTCTTTCGTCCACCATGGGACCGGGAGTTAAAATTGATTATTCAAATATAAGGTAAATCATGCCAAGTACATTTAATAGAGAACAAGTTGTAGCGCTGACAGAAAAACTCGAAAAAGCTAGGGCAATATATTTCACTGATTATTTGGGATTAGATGTAAGCAGTGTTACTGAGCTAAGAAAAATATTTTTTGAAGAGAAATTAGAATTCCATGTCGCTAAAAATACGTTAATTAAGCTAGCTGCAGAAAATAATAAAATCAAGGGATTGGAAGATTTCCTTTCTGGGCCAACAGCACTTGCTATATCTTATGATGAGCCTACAAAGCCCGCAAAAGTTATTAAAAAGTTTGCAAAAGAACATGATAAGCCTGAAGTGAAAGGTATTTTATTTGAGGGGAAAGTGCTACAAAATGACAGTTTTGATAGTATCGCTTCGCTTCCATCCAGAGAAGAGTTGCTTTCGCATTTTGTTGGAACCATTCAAAGTCCTCTAAGTGGTGTGGTAAGAACTTTAAATGCATCTATGTCAAATATGGTGCATTTATTAACAAATGTAAAAGATTTAAAAAACAATTAAATAAATTCGTAAAGGAGTAAATCTAATGGCTGTAAAAAGAGAAGATGTTTTATCTTACCTTGAAGAATCGAATATGGTTGAGATTTCCGAATTAATCAAGGATATTGAAGAGAAGTTTGGTGTTACTGCTGCAGCACCAGTAGCAGCTGTCGCTGCACCTGCTGGCGACAACGCTGCTTCAGAAGAAAAGACCGAATTTGATGTTGTATTATCAGAGATAGGACAACAAAAAATCAATGTAATAAAAGCTGTTCGGGGAATTACAAGTTTGGGTCTTAAGGAGGCTAAGGAATTAGTAGATAATGCTCCTAAGGCAGTAAAAGAAGGAGTGAGTCAAGCAGAAGCAGATGAAATAAAAACTCAATTAGAAGAAGCTGGTGCCACGGTGGAATTAAAATAAGAACGTTTCTGATATTAATTACATTCATTTAACTAATTCCAATAAAAGGAGGCTTCCTTGAAAGCCAATGACTCTATGTATGATGACCGGATATCCTTCCAAAAAATTCCATTTTTTGTAAATCTTCCTGATCTTCTGGATTTACAGAAAGAATCTTATCAGAAATTTTTGCAGGAAGAAAATTCTGAAGAAGAAAGGAGGTCAATAGGTTTGGAAGGTGTTTTTAAAAGTGTTTTTCCTTTGGAGGATGCCCACAGAAATTATATTCTTGAATATAAAAGTTATTACCTAGCTGCTCCTAAATATAGCCCAGAGGAGTGTATTGATCGGGGAGTCACTTATTCAGCACCGTTGAAAGTTAGATTAATTCTTCATATAACTGATGAAGAAAATCGAAGTAAATATGTTCAATCTATAGAGGAAGATGTATACTTTGGTCATATACCTTATATGACTGAAAAGGGTACGTTTATTATTAATGGGGCTGAAAGAGTTGTTGTATCTCAATTGCATCGATCTCCGGGCGTATTTTTTGATGAATCAACACACCCAAATGGAACAAGACTTTTTCAGGCAAGAATTATACCAATCCGTGGTTCATGGGTAGACTTTACCACAGACATAAATGACTGTTTGTTTGTAATTATTGATCGAAGAAGAAAATTCCCGGCTACAATGTTGTTAAGATGCCTTGGGTTCTCTTCAAATTCAGATATATTTAAAGCATTCAAGTGCATTATTTCACTGGACTTGAAACATGGGAAACCTGAAGAGCATATCGGTTCAACAGTTGTTGATGATATAGTAAATGAAAAGACAGGAGAGATCCTATGTGAAAGTAATACAGAGCTAACTTCTGATTTATTGGATGAGCTTAAAGATGCAGATATATCTTCAGTCGAAATTGTTGACGGTAATAAAGATTTTGATGCACAATTACTTCTAAATACAATTGTAAAGGATCCCTCTAACAACACGGAAGAAGCTTTGGAAATCGTTTATCAATTAATTCGATCCAGCGAGCCGCCAAATTTAGAAACGGCTCAAAAATTTATTGAGAGAATGTTTTTTAGCCCCAAGAAATATGATTTAGGGCAAGTAGGGAGATATCGATTGAATCAGCAATTCGATTTGGATATAGAAGTTGAAGATACCGTTCTAACAATAGATGATATTCTCAAAGTCATTCATTTTCTTATTGAAATGAGAAAAGGAGAGCAGGGAACAGATGATATTGATCATTTAGGGAATCGCCGTGTCCGTACAGTTGGAGAACAGTTACGTGACCAATTTAATATTGCCCTTAGCCGTATGCTGCGTACGATTTATGAACGTATGAATTTGCGCGAATCTGAATCTATTACTCCGCAGGATTTGATCAATTCGCGAGTTGTTACCACTGTAATTAATACTTTTTTTGGAACAAGTCAGTTGAGTCAGTTTGGTGATCAAACCAATCCACTTGCAGAAATTACTCATAAACGTAGAATCTCAGCTTTAGGCCCTGGAGGGTTAACGCGAGAGCGTGCAGGTTTTGAGGTTCGGGATGTCCACTATACTCATTATGGGAGACTTTGTCCAATTGAGACACCTGAAGGTCCGAATATTGGGTTGATTTCATCCTTGGCATTAATGGCGAAGATTAATAAACATGGATTTATAGAGGCACCCTATCGAAAAGTAAAGAAAATGAATAAAACATCTTTAGCAACGGGAGAGATCGAATATCTCTCTGCTGATGATGAAGATAGGGCATTGATTGCGCAATCTAATGCAAAATTGGATAAGAAGGGGAATCTTGTTGATACAACGCTACGGGGAAGAATTAAGGGTGACTTTCCAGTTGTAAACCCTCATGAAGTTGATTATATGGATGTTTCTCCAAACCAAATACTGAGTGTTGCCGCTGCATTAATTCCATTTCTTGAACATGATGATGCAAATCGAGCCTTAATGGGTTCAAATATGCAAAGGCAATCGGTACCATTGTTGAGGCCGACTGCCCCATTGGTTGGAACAGGTCTTGAGAAAGTAGTAGCAAAGGATTCCAGGGCATGTATTGTTGCTCCTGTAAATGGGGAAGTGGTCTGGGTGGATGCGGAAAAAATCATTTTAAAAACAGAAGAAGTTCCAGATGCGCTTCGATTAGTAAAAGGTGATAATCATATAGAAATAAAATTAAAAAAATATGCTCGTTCTAATCAAAATACCTGTCATAATCAACGTCCTCTAGTAAAGGAGGGAGATAAAGTAAAGGAGGGAGAGGTGGTTGTAGATGGGGCTTCGAGCCAAAATGGAGAATTAGCATTGGGTCAAAACGTTACGGTAGCATTTATGCCATGGCGAGGTTATAATTTTGAAGATGCTATTGTTATTAGTGAGCGATTAGTAAAGGATGATTTGTTTACCTCTTTACATATAAATGAAGTTGATCTTGAAGTGCGAGATACAAAAAGAGGAGAGGAAGAGCTGACGGCTGAAATTCCAAATGTAAGTGAAGAAGCTACTAAAGATATTGATGATAATGGGATAATACGGATTGGAGCTAAAATCAAAGAGGGTGATATTATTATTGGTAAGGTAACTCCTAAAGGCGAAACAGACCCAACACCTGAAGAAAAATTATTGAGAGCTATTTTTGGTGAAAAAGCAGGAGATGTTAAAGATGCTTCCAAAAGGGCGACTCCGGGTATCCGAGGTGTTGTGATTAATACCAAATTGTTTGAAAAACATGTTCGCCGATCTCGCGCTGATGATCGTAAAAAGATTTTAAGTTATCAGAAAA
>DASCRE010000159.1:0-1914 GCA_034408645.1 Fidelibacterota bacterium
CTATAGATGTATTCAACCATGTTATTTTTTTCATGGGTGTATAAACCAGCACATATAGGAAGGCAGTCAGAATGGAAAGGAACCCGGTTAAAGTGTTTACTTTCCATACGAGCAGAGTACTTCCGGATAATACCAGTAAGATGCCGAACATAAGGGCATTACTGGGTGAAATAATTCCTGCAGGAATTGGCCTGTTTCGAGTTCGGCTCATCAAACTGTCACTATCACGTTCCAGATAATGGTTCAAGGCACCAGCGCCACCAGCTGTTAATGCAGTACCTATCAGGGTCAGCATTAATGTGGACCATGAGTCAATACCATTCCCGCCCAGATAATAACCCAGCACTGTTGTAATCAGTACAAGGGATACTATATTGGGTTTTAACAGTTCAATGTATGCTGCCAAGATTGTTTTTGCCGGCTTGTTACAAAGAGGATAAGTGTGTGAAATATTTGACAAGTTTACTGTCAGGAAATTTTTAATAATGAGTCAATGTCTCGACCCAATCTTTCTATATCTTTATCTCTCTCCTGTTTATAATAACCCCTGATGTTACCTGATTTATCTACCAAAACAAGGGGAAAAGAATTACCCTCCTTAAGTAGCTCTTCTGTGAAATGGAAACCCTCAGTTGCTAATCGTGTGATTTTTTCCGGGTCGCTATATACGACTCTGCCCGTAGTATTTTCAATTGAAGCAAAGGTCAAATTTGTCAATACAGTCAATTTTTCTACTTCAGAGGGTAAATTGGGTAATTCAACCACTGCCCCATTACTAAATTGGATAACCCAAACACGACCTAAAATATCCTTATAATTAAAATCATTTCCTTGGGAATCTGTTAAATGAAAATCTGGTAATCGTCCATAATAAATTGACTGCACATTTGAAGCACTTTCTCTGGATACCAAAAAGAAACCTATAGAAAAAGCCAATACTGTCCATACAATAGCAATAATTCCTTCTTTCTTCAATTATTCTCCTTCTCAGATTTATTATTTTTTATGACAACAGCAATAAATACCCCTGCTACAGCAAAAGGCGCCCCTAATAAAACGGCAATGGGAAGAAGAATATCTGAAATTTTATTATCCTGCCCAGCACAGTAAGGGCAGGCATCTGCAGCTGCAGGAATAAGAAATATAATAATGAATACACATATCCATATCCAGTTGCATTTCTTTATTTGAAATGACATTTTGTTTATTATTTCTTCTTCAACGATTATGGATTACCAAAATTAACTAACCCATCTAAACGGCAGATCATACATCAATGCCCACGCAAAAAGAATCGCTGCGGGTATGGGTATAAATAAAATCCGACGGAGTGCTTTCGTTTCGTAGCGGAGGTGCATATATATCAATGCTACCAGCATCATTTTTGTTATCGCAAAAGCAAGCAGCAGTACGATTTGACTTATTTTTACCAGGGGTAACTGATAAACACCTAATTCCAAAACGGTTAATATTGCCAGCACTATGGCAGTATACAAATATGTTTTTTTATGATCTTTATCCATTTCTTAACTCCTATATCAGGTAAATGACTGTGAATACAAAAATCCAGATTAAATCAACAAAATGCCAGAAAATTCCCAGGATTTCTACATGGTCAGTGTCATTAGCACTATAACGCCCTTGATTTGCAGCATAAAGAATACAGGCAATATAAATGACACCTGATAGAACATGTAAACCATGGAAACACGTTGTGGCATAAAACACAGCTGCATAAATGCTCGTACTGGGTATAAATCCATCCAGAATAAAATGATAATATTCATATACCTGAATCCCCAGAAACACCAATCCACCCGCCATGGTTAGAGCCAGATATTTTTTTAACCCTGACTGACTTCCTTTTTCCAAAGAATTCAGAGCCATTACCATTGTAAAGCTCGTACAAATCAG
>DASCRE010000160.1:0-31095 GCA_034408645.1 Fidelibacterota bacterium
TATTCAACCTGTCCACCAAGAATGTGGTCGACCTCAGTTTCAAGTGAATCTAAAGCATTTTTTAATCTCATGGTACATTCCTGAAAATCATCGGTTTTTTTAAATACCAAAGGATTCCCATAACGTAATACAATCTTACTAAAGGGTTTTGCCACATAAAATGTATCCCAGTTTGTAAATCCCCAACGTCTTTTTGCCTGTCCTATTGCAGGAATAACCACCGCACCGGATTTTTGTGCTGCACGGATCACCCCTGCCTTTGGTATTTTGGCTGGGCCCTTTGGGCCGTCAGGGGTCATAGCGACAACTTCCCCTGGAGTGGACAAAACAGCAATCATTTCTTTAAAAACCTCTTTTCCCCGGTCAGAGCTTGACCCTCGTAGCAGTCTCCATCCAACCTTAGCACCAATCTGTGCAATAAGTTCAGCGTCTTTATGCATTCCAGCTAAGGCGTGATAATGTTTAGATGCTAAATTCATAAAAACAGGTAAAACCTTACCATGCCAAATTGCAATAATAACAACCTTACCTGAAGAGGACAATCTCTGGATTTGTTCCTGACCTTGAACATCCCAGCGACAGGTACCATAAAGAAAAGCAAGTAAAACTCTACTCAGAGAGGCCTTCCACTTCATTTTTGTTTCAGGCCTCACAAAGAGTGTTCTTTCCATATTGCCTGTGCTGCTCTTTTGTATACCCCCGGAAGCCCCAGGCTTCTCCTCACGCCCTCGAAATGAAACAACATTTTTTTTTGGTCCGAAGACTGATAGAACAGCCCTAAAAGAGCTTCAGAAATGGATTTGGGCCTCATCTTAGATTGAAGAAATTCCGGAACAACTCTTTTTTCTGAAATAAGATTCACCATGGATGCGTAGGGAACCTTGGATAGGTGTTTAATAAGAATCCAGGAGAGTGTTGACATTTTATAGCACACAACAACAGGAGTGTCATGAACGGCACACTCAAGAGTGGTGGTTCCAGAAGAAGCTAGGGCTACATCAGCATAAAGAATTGCACACTTAGTTAAATTATTTTCAACTCGAACGTGTTTAGGAATTGGCCCTATGTTTACATTAGGGGCCTTGCCTACACAAACCTGTATCTCTGGTTTTTTTTTAAGGACTTTTTCAACGGTATTTAAAAAAACATTCCAATGTCTATCTATTTCTTGCTGCCTACTTCCCGGAAGAAGTACCAGCAAAGGTTTGGATATATCCAGGTTGTGACGCTTAAAAAACTCCAATTTATTTTCTTCAGGGATATAGGGTTCAGAAAAAGGATGTCCGGGGTATTGAGCAGAAACACCTCTATTTTCAAACCATTTTTGTTCAAAGGGAAAAATACACAAAGATTGGTTTATATATTTCTTTAATATTTCTACTCTTTTTTCTTTCCACGCCCATACTTGCGGAAGAATGAAATAAGTTATAGGGGGGGGGAGACCCTTTAGTCTTTTTGCAAGTCGCAGGTTGAACCCCGGATAGTCAATTAGTATAACGCGGTCGGGCTTTAACTGCTTAATAGTTTTAACAGTTTTTCCCATAACCCTTAACATATAAGGAAGATGTTTTATTACCTCTAAAAACCCCATTATAGCGAGAGACTCAACACTCTCTATAACTTCCATTCCCTCTGATTTCATATTATTGCCACCATGTCCGATAAATCTAGTGCGGGGGTTATGTTTTTTTAGAGAGCGAATTAACCTAGCACCATGAATATCCCCGGACGCCTCACCGGCAACCAAGAAAAATGTTAACTCAGGCGGGTTTGTCATTTCCTGAATCTATATTTGATTTCTTAAAAAAACCAATAACAGAACAAGTACTATGTTTTGCAGTGTCCGTTTTTCTGTTTTTAAAGTTTTTAAAAGGCGACCCGGATTGGTAGGCGCCCCGCCCTTCCATGGAGAAATCCGGGGAATAAGCGCTGAAACGTTTCTTCTATATATGTTATACTCGTCACCGAAAAGCTTGAAAAGGGCATTTTCTTCAAGAGAAACTATCAAACTGTACTGTACGATAAAAAACATCCATGTTGCCCCCATCATAACCCAAAGGTTTTCATTGCCAGCGATTAGAACGAAGGATGTATAAATCATCATATTACCAATATATAATGGATTTCGAACCCTAGAAAAAGGCCCAGAGGTGCACAAGAAAGGTGCCCCAACTGCCATGGTTCTTGTTGCGCCACCTGCATACCTAACAGCCCATATTCGCATAAACTCTCCCAAAACCAAAAGAACAACCCCCCCCTCTAACACAGCATGGCGCGGAGAGGAAAAATAAAGGATTCCCACGGCAAGGGGAATAGGGGTATAGCTACGGTATTTAAAGAAAAAATTACTAATATTCATACAAACAAGTTAATGGAGGTCCTCTAAAATAAGATCATGAATGCGCTCTGCAACCACCAGCACGTCTCTTCCAGACTTTCCGGTAACAATTGGAGATGCGTTTCCCCTGACAGAGTCAGTAAAGTTTTCTAATTCCATTTGAAGAGGATCTTTTGATTTAACCTTAGGTTTTTCATAAATAATTTCCCGATGTGTTCCCTTATAGTCAAACTGTGCCGTAAACTTACTGTTTGATTTATCTTTGTCCGTCACTCTGTAAACCTCAGAAAGCGTTAAAAGCATATCTATAGTTATATACATGTTTTTTTGAAAGACCTTAATTTTTCGTACCCTGTCTTTTGCAATACGGCTAGAGGTAAGGCTCCCAACGGTTCCGTTTTCGAACCGAATCCGCGCATGAGCAATATCTACAGAATCTGTCATAATAGAGAGCCCCGTAGCAGCAATGCTTTTTACTTTAGAATCAACAAAGTACATTAGAATATCAATGTCGTGTATCATAAGGTCCAAAACGACCGGAACATCGGTTCCTCGAGAAGAGTAGGGAGCCAGTCTCTGAATCTCAATAAACTTAGGGTCTAATTTATAATCTTTAATAGCAAGAAGAGCCGGGTTTAACCTTTCAATATGGCCGACCTGAATAAACACGGCGTTCTTATCAGCTGCCCTTAAAAGAGAATTTGCAGAGCTAACAGAGTCAGATATAGGTTTTTCAATGAAAACATGTTTGCCCTCCTTAATACACTTTAACGCCGTATTATAATGATCGGCAGTGGGAGTTACAATAGACAAACCATCGCATTCGTTAATTAACCCACCTAAACTACCAAATGATTTCGTTTTATATGTGGACGCTATTTTTTCAGCTCTGGCGTGGTCTTTATCATAAATACCAGAAAAATTAACATATTTCATTCTTGCTAAATGTTTTACATGGTGTTGTCCTAAGTGCCCCACTCCAATAACACCTATTTTGGGCTGGTTAATTGCCATTTGAATTCTTCAAGGGATAGAATTTAAACATTAAAACGAAAATAAATACAGTCCCCCTCTTTCACTATATATTCCTTTCCCTCTATGCTTGCCAAACCCTTATCTTTTACCGTCCTTTCTGAGCCAAGCCTATCTAGGTCTCTATATTTAAAAACCTCCGCCTTGATAAACCCTCGTTGAAAATCAGTATGAATAACGCCGGCCGCCTCAGGCGCTGTGATCCCCTTTTTTGTTGTCCAAGCACGGACCTCTTTTGGGCCCCCTGTAAAATAAGTCTGTAGCCCAAGTAAATCAAAAGAAGCGTGAATGACCTTATTTAGCCCTGGCTCTTCAAGTCCATATTCTTTTAAAAACATCTGTTTTTCTTCATGTGAAAGCGTTGAAATTTCTTGTTCTATCTTCCCGCAAATCCTAACTGCTTCATTACCTTCTTTTTTTGCAAAATCAAATAAACTCTGAACGTGTGTACTTCGGGTTTTAGAGCTGACCGCCCCCTCGCTGACGTTTGCGATATATAAAATCGGCTTTGCAGAAAGCAGGTGCAGGGTTTTAATGATTTTATTTTCATCCTTATCCCTGGGAAGTGTTCTTGCACGGTGTCCGTCGCTACAATGACGACTCAGCCTAGACAAAAAACTATACTCTTTTTTAATTATTCTGTCACCATTTTTTGCTAGTTTTTCTGCTCGCGCTAATCGTTTTTCAATGGTTTCCAAGTCGGCCAGCAAAAGTTCAGTTTCGATTGTTTCTGCATCTCGAACTGGATTGACATCATTATCAACATGGGTGATGTTTTTATCTTCAAAACACCGAACCACATGAACCAGAGCCTCTACCTGACGAATTTGTCCTAAAAAACGGTTTCCAAGACCCTCGCCCTTACTAGCACCCTTAACCAGTCCCGCTATATCAGTAAACTCCATCGTTGCCGTGGTGACTGTTTCAGGAGAATAAATTTCTTTAAGCCGGTTAAGTCTTTGGTCTGGTAAAGATACTACACCTATATGGGGGTCTATCGTGCAAAACGGATAATTTTCTGAAGGAACAGAAGAGGTAGTGAGAGCATTAAAAAGAGTGGATTTGCCTACATTTGGCAAGCCGATTATTCCGCAACGCAAGGCCATAATAAATGTATTTTAAAAGTGTAAATTAAAAAGGGTCTAAATCGGGATTCATTCCTGTGTCCCAAATTAAATTGTTAAATAACCCCACCTGAAGGTCCTTAGCAAAATATATTTCCTTATTATTGGCTTTTACTACAGCATTTCCCCAGACCATAAAAATGGACCGCGAAACAAATTTACGGATATCAATGTGATAGGAAATAGAATCATGATATGGACGAACCTGTCCCTTAAATTTTAGTTCTTTTACGCCCAAAGCTCTCCCCCGACCCCTACCACCACTCCATGAAAGGAAAAACCCTAAAAGCTGC
Source organism: Fidelibacterota bacterium (assembly GCA_034408645.1). Taxonomy (GTDB): domain Bacteria; phylum Fidelibacterota; class Marinisomatia; order Marinisomatales; family AB-629-J13; genus AB-629-J13. The sequence goes on from DASCRE010000160.1 coordinate 4,788, forward strand.
CACAGCCCATCAAGCCCAAGGCACCCTGGCATAACCGGATCATTCATAAAATGACAGTTAAAGAACCACAGTTTCGGATCAATGTCCAACGCTGCTATGATTTTTCCTCGGTCAAAACTACCCCCTTCTTTTGAAATATGAGTAATTCTATCGACCATAAGCATAGGTGGTTGGGGTAATTTACCATTTTCTTTACCAAACATATCTCCGGTGGCAGCACCCATTAGCTCTTCTTTTGAATATGACGATTTACGATTCATTAGTTACTTTTGATAATCAGTAAATTTACGATGGATTTACAGATACATCATTAGAGATTGTAAACTCAATAAAGATTTTTTAGTTTACAATAATAGTCTTATTTTAGAAAAACTATTAAGAGGAAAATAAATGTCTGAATGGGCGTTAGTTTTAGGATGCTCTGCTGGTCATGGCGGGGCTACTGCAAAAAAAATGGCAGAACAGGGATATGGTATTATAGGATTTCATCTAGACAGGGGAGAGTTAAAAAAAGAAGCGGAGGAGGCGAAAGAGGAAATATCCAAGATAAATGGTGGCAGAGTTGTTTTCTGGAACACCAATGCCGCCTCACAGGAAACCATGGATAAATATATTCCTCAAATAAAGGAAATAACAGAAGGTAAACCTGTAAAACTTTTGCTTCATTCAATTGCGTTTGGAACCACAACAAATTTTTTTGGGGAACGCCCAGTGACACAGAAACAAATGGATATGACAGTTCATGTCATGGGTAACTCACTTTTATATTGGACCCAAAAATTATTTAATGCAGATCTATTAACCAAGGGATCTAGAATTTTAGGACTTACTAGTGAGGGAAACTATGTTGCTATGGAAGGATATGGACCGGTGAGCGTTGCCAAGGTTGCTATGGAAGCCATTATTAGGCAAATTGGATGGGAACTGGGACAGTATGGCATTACAGCCAACGCTATTCAAGCAGGGGTGACTCCTACAAGAGCGCTTACAAAAATTACTGACAGATGGGAAGAGTGGATTGATAACACAAAAAGGAGAAACCCAATGCGACGCACGACCACACCAGAGGACGTTGCTAACACAATTTCTCTTTTAATGAAAAAGGAAGCGGATTTTATTAATTGCAGCATAATTTACTGTGACGGTGGGGAACATCGGTCCGGGATGGTATAGAGCTAATGGTAGTTCTGAGCGCAGTGAAAAACCTCAAGTATCTGCATTAAACTTAGGAAATAGCCCCGGGTCTTTCACAAAAAGAATCAAAATAAGCAGTCCAATTAATAAACTAACACCAATCCCAGACAGCGCAGTTAACAGGTATCCCCATTCAGTCAGTATGCTGGTCAAAAAAATAAAGAAAAGAACAAAAGGGGCCAGGATCGAGTCTATTAACGCCATGTATAATTTATTATTTTTGTCTCCAGAAAAATCATAAACCATATTCATAGCTGCTGGCATAAACGCACCATTTGCCATTCCGATACAGAGAAAGATAGCGTACACCCAAACTATATTTTGTGAAAAGATAGCTAATAAAACAGCCAAAAAATGAGATAAACAAAAAAACACCATACCGGACTTATAACCAAAACGCTGCCCCATTTTTCCAGTAAAATAACTGGCACAACCTGAAGCAATGACATTTATCATAGTAAAGGTGCCAGCCTCACTAATATCAAACCCAAGTTTTTGCTGGCAGTAAACGGGATATAAACTCACCGCCGGAAGGTGTGCGCAACAGAAAATTCTGGATAAAATATATTTCTGGAAATTTTTATGGTCATTAATAATAGTTTTTGCCAAAGCCAAAAACTCTTTTAACAATAGCGGATTTCTTTTTGGGTGATTTTCATTTACCCGATAACCTATATATACAACCGTTGCTATGATGGTGGAAAAACAGAAAATAAAAAAACCAACCCCGAAGTTTTGTGGAAAAGGTATATCGCTTTTTAGGAGATACCTTAAAAGAATGCCACCTAAAAAACTACCAAAACCTCCCAACGCAAAAGAAAGCCCAAAAAAGGTTCCTCTAGCCCTGCGAAGAGTAACAGCACTTAGGAAGTCTACCCAAACGGGAATGACAACACCAAGGCCTAATCCATAAAAAACAAAAAGAAACAGGTAAAACGTCCACGAAGAGGTCCCAGAGGGTGAGAAAAACGTGAATATAAAGCCCATTATAAAGAGAGGAACCCAAACTAATGTGTGGACAAAAAGCACGGCCAATTTAAGATTGCGAATGTTCCTCCAGAGAATGGCGGAGATTAATTGTGGTGCCGCAATTAAAAACGAAAAGAGTCCCCCGACAGAAACCGCAATACCGCTTGGCGCTCCAAGCTCATAAAGAAATAGTGGAATTACTGCATAAACCGTATGAAAGGCCATTCCAAATCCCCAAAAAAACTCATGAACGAGATTTAGTCTTAGATTGTGATTGTGATCTTTAAGTGTAAATTTGGACAAATTAAGATGGAGATATTTTCCACTATTTATAGTGGCTCATTAATTTTAAATACTATGTCAGACTAAGAAAGTGAAAAACTTATTATATATAATAAAATGCTGGCAAATTTATGCCAGGCCACCATGCCCTGAAAACTCAGAAGGACTAATTCCGAATGAAAGGGCTGCTTGATTCCACATTAGCTCATCCGGCGTATTAAATATAAAGTCTTTAGTTGTGTCCTGGATTAGCCAGTCTCCATTCTCAATTTCACGTTCAAGTTGTCCCCTTGTCCAACCGGCATGTCCGATTGCCAATTTAAACTGTAATGAGGAAGTGTCTTCACTTATATTATCCAATATTTCCTTATGTGCCGTTAGTGCAAAATCATCTGAAATGTTCATTGTTCCCTTTACAGATATATCTGGAGTATGCAGAACAATTCCCCTTTCGAGCATCACGGGGCCACCAAAATAGACCGATGAATTCTTTTTTAAAAGACTGTTCCCATCGGGATAAATTTCCGAAAATAACTTTTTTAGCTCCGGGTCAGATATAGGACGATTTACGACAATTCCCATAGCGCCTTCTGTGGTATGGTCACACAAAAGAACAACAGACTTCCCGAAACAAGGATCAGATAAATGAGGCATGGCAATCAGAATATGGTTTTTAAGAGAATTCATTATTATATAAAATGAGTAAGGTTCTGGAGAAAAAATACACAGGTATTCTAGTACATAGAAAAGAAATTCGGTTTTGCCAAAAATCTATTAAAATAGGTAAATTAAGGACTGTTCTTTTTTTCTAATACTATATTAAATGAGTAAAGCTGCGCTAAAAAAAATAATTATTCGGGGGGCCCGGAAGCACAATCTAAAAAACATTGATCTGGATATTCCAAGAGATCAACTTACTGTTATTACAGGTCTCTCTGGTTCTGGAAAATCCTCACTAGCTTTTGATACTATTTATGCTGAAGGACAGCGCAGATATGTAGAATCCCTCTCCTCTTATGCTCGACAGTTTATCGGGCTTATGGAGAAACCGGAAATGGATACAATTGAAGGTCTTTCTCCTGCTATATCAATAGAGCAGCGATCTACAGCAAGGAATCCCCGATCCACCGTAGGGACCGTAACGGAAATACACGATTATCTCCGTTTATTGTTTGCTCACATTGGAAAACCTCATTGCTGGAAGTGTGATCGACCTATTCAAAAACAGAGCGTTCAACAAATTGTGGACACTGTAAAAGAATTTAATAATGGCACAAAATTTTATCTACTTGCACCAGTTGTAAGTGGAAGAAAGGGAGAACACAGGGGTGTACTTGAAGAAATAAAAAGGGAAGGGTTTTTACGTGCTAGAGTAAATGGAGAGGTCTTTTTATTAAACAAAATCCCAGAGCTAAGTAAAAACAAAAAACACACTATTGAAGTTGTAATAGACAGGCTTATAATCGAAAAAGGATGTGAAGAGCGGTTAACAGAATCTGTGGAGTTAGCACTCAAAATTGGATCAGGTCTAATTGTTATAAATGAACTTCCCGATAAGGACCATCTGTTCAGCGAACATTTTTCCTGTCCACATTGTGGGGTTTCTATGGCAGAACTTACCCCGAGAATGTTTTCTTTTAATTCACCATTTGGTGCCTGCGCACACTGTGATGGGATTGGTTCACATATGGAGATTAATCCAGAACTTGTGGTTCCTGATACAAAAAAATCTATTGTTCAAGGGGCCATTATTCCACTAGGAGAACAACCCAGGGGTAATTGGTATGGAGGCATACTTAAAAACCTTTCACATCAATATCATTTTAAATTTACCACACCATGGAGACGCCTGGATTCAGATATAAGAAGGGTACTTTTATTCGGAGCAGGTCGTAAACAGATGAAAATGAAGTATAAATCGAAACGTTGGTCGGGAACATACACCGGAAAATGGGAAGGTGTTATTCCAAATCTAATGAGACGCTATAACCAGACAAAATCTGGTGGAATCCGCGATTGGATTGAACAATTTATGAGTATGCGCCCCTGTTCTGTATGTAATGGTGCAAGATTAAAAAAAGAGAGCCTTTCGGTAACTGTGGGGGAAATAAATCTTGGAAAACTTTCCCACATGTCTATCAATCAAGCATTGAGTTTTATTCAAAAATTAAAATTAGAATCAATGGATCGTATAATTAGTCAGGAAATTTTGAAAGAAATAAAAGAACGATTAAGATTTTTATATGATGTTGGGCTTGACTATTTAACCCTTGACAGGTCTGCTTCCACCCTTTCTGGGGGGGAAGCACAACGTATTCGGTTAGCAACCCAAATAGGTTCTCAATTGATGGGAGTTCTTTATGTTTTAGATGAACCCTCTATCGGACTCCACCCCAGAGACAACAAAAGGTTGTTGAACACTTTAAAAAAACTTCGTGATTTAGGGAACACAATTTTGGTTGTTGAACACGATAAGGAAACAATGGAGGCGGCAGATTTTTTGGTTGATTTAGGTCCAGGGGCAGGAGAGCATGGAGGCGAAGTTGTCTTTTCAGGGCCCCCAAAAAACATTTTAAAATCTAAAAAATCGCTCACTGGAGAATATTTGTCTGGAAAAAAACGAATTTTGGTTCCAAAGAGCAGGCGAAACACAAAAGCAAAAGAACTAATTCTTTTTGGAGCCTCAGGGAATAACTTAAAATCAATTGATGTTATATTTCCTTTAGGAAAATTTATTTTGGTGTCTGGAGTATCCGGAAGCGGAAAAAGTACCCTTGTCAATGAAACGCTATATCCTATATTAGCAAAAGAACTCCACGGTTCTCGAAAACATCCCCTTCTATTTGATAAAATTCAGGGAACGGAACAACTGGATAAAGCAGTTAATATTGACCAAAAACCTATAGGAAGAACACCACGATCCAATCCCGCCACATATACCGGGGTTTTTACATATGTCCGTGATTTATTTACTCAACTTCCAGAGTCTAGACTTAGGGGGTATAAACCGGGCCGATTTTCCTTCAATGTTAAAGGAGGACGATGCGGTGAGTGTGAGGGGGATGGAATTATAAAAATAGAAATGAATTTCCTTCCTGATGTTTATATAACCTGTGAAACATGTAAAGGTAGCCGATATAACAGAGAAACCTTGGAAGTAAAATATAAAGGAAAAACAATAGCGGACGTTTTAGATCTATCTGTTGAAGAAGCTCTCGACTTTTTTAGGAACATTCCATCTATTAATAAAAAACTTAGTACTTTATTTGAAGTGGGGTTAGGATATATTCGATTGGGTCAACAGGCAACAACTCTTTCGGGAGGAGAAGCTCAAAGAGTAAAACTTGCTTCTGAGCTTTCCCGGGTGAGCAATGACAGCACACTTTATATTTTAGACGAACCGACAACGGGCCTACATTTTGATGATATTCGTATGTTATTAAACGTGCTTCATCGACTTGTAGACAGAGGGAACACTGTTATTGTTATTGAACATAATTTAGAAGTAATTAAATGTGCAGATTGGATTATTGATTTAGGACCTGAAGGTGGAGATGCTGGTGGAGATATTATTTTTTCAGGAACCCCGGAGGGTTTAATATATAAAAAAGATTCACATACCGGTCAATTTTTAAGAAAAGTGATAGAAAACGGAAAATAAAGGCAGGTTACCATAATTTATTTCACAGCCATTCCGTTCTTGATATGTCACAAGTCAAAGGTGTAGCTTGAGCGATTTTAAAAATGCTTAATTTATACTTTATATCCTTATAATGTCTGACTTACCACTAATAGATCCAACGCCACAAGAAGAAGACATCGCTGTTGAAAAATCGTTAAGACCATCTCATTTTGATGAATTCATTGGTCAAAAAGAAAATGTTGAAAGTTTAAAACTTTATATTGAGGCTGCCAACAAAAGGGGTGATGCCTTAGACCATGTTTTATTATTTGGCCCCCCAGGTTTAGGAAAAACCACCTTAGCAAATATAATTTCTAGAGAGCTAGATGTCAACATAAAGCCAACCTCTGGACCAGTAATGGAGAGAGCAGGAGATTTGGCAGGAATGTTGACAAATCTTCAAAAAAGAGATGTTTTTTTTATTGATGAAATTCATCGTTTAAATAGCGTGGTGGAAGAATATCTTTATTCTGCAATGGAAGACTATACGATTGATATAATGATTGATAAGGGTCCCAACGCTAGAAGCGTCCAGCTGAACATTGAACAGTTTACATTAACTGGAGCAACAACTCGCCTAGGAAACCTAACCTCACCCCTTCGGGATAGGTTTGGTGTGGTTTTAAGAGTGGATTATTATGAGCCCGAGGAATTATTTCATATTATCAACCGTTCCGCTGAGATATTAGGTGTTGAAATAGATGATGAGGGCGCAATGGAAATTGCCAAGCGCTCAAGAGGGACCCCGAGAATAGCGAACCGGATTTTGCGCCGCACACGTGATTTCGCCGAGGTAAAAGCTGATGGGATCATTTCAAAATCCGTGGCAAATTTATCACTCAGTGGGATGGGGATTGATGAAACAGGGTTGGATGATATGGACCGTAGAATATTAGAAGCATTAATTGAAAATTTTAATGGAGGGCCTGTTGGGGTTAGCTCTCTTGCTGTAGCAGTAAGCGAAGATGTGACCACCGTAGAAGACGTATATGAACCTTATTTAATTAAAGAGGGTTTTATTCAGCGGACTTCCCGGGGAAGAATTGCGCAGGAAAAGGCTTTTAAGCTATTAGGACACGAACAAAAACAACAAAAAGGACTTTTTAATGATTGAAAAAAAAATAAAATATAAACTGAGCGATTTTGACTATCCCTTACCTAAAAAGTATATTGCTCAATATCCAGCAGAACGAAGAGATAAATCCAAGCTATTGGTTGTACATAAAGACACTGGAAAGATAGAACATAAATTGTTTTATAATATCACAGACTATATGCGTAAAAACGACTTAGTTTTATTGAATAATACAAGAGTTTTTCCGGCACGCCTATTTGCAATCAAAGACAAAACAGATGCTCAAGTTGAGGTGTTCCTTTTAAGAGAACTGGAAAACAAACTTTGGGAAGCAATGGTACGACCTGCCAGAAAAGTTAGAATTGGAAACAAGCTCATGTTTACACCCAAAATATATTGTGATGTAATTGACAATACTATATCTGGAGGGAGAGTTATACGGTTTGAGCATGGAGACAGCCCTATATATGATGTAATAGAAAAAATCGGAAATTCTCCACTACCGCCCTATATAAAACGACCCGCAGAAGCTAAGGACAAAACTCGGTATCAAACAGTGTTTGCTCAAGAAAGAGGGGCTGTTGCAGCACCCACTGCAGGGCTTCATTTTACAAAAAGCCTATTAGGAAAGCTAGAAAGACGAGGGATAAAACATAATTATGTTACTCTTCATATTGGGTTAGGAACATTTAGATCTATTCAGGTAGAAGATTTAAATCGCCACCAAATGGATTCGGAGTATTTTGAGGTTCCACCAAAAACTGCTATGGCTATAAATGAAACAAAAAGAAAACGTCGAAAAGTTTTTGCCGTGGGGACCTCCTGCGTTCGCGCCCTGGAGACAGTTGCGGTATCAGGGTTTCAAGTTACTCCAAAGCGAGGATGGACAGATAAGTTTATTTATCCACCCTATAAGTTCAGGATGGTTGATGGTATTATCACTAACCTACATATGCCCAAAAGCACTCTTATTATGATGACCTCTGCCTTTGCTAATGTCAATCTTATAAAAAAAGCTTATGGGGAAGCAAAAAAGAAGGGTTATAGGTTTTTAAGTTATGGTGACGCTATGTTAGTTATTTAATCGATTATATTTATGCCTACAGCGGCAATCATTCCGGCAGCGGGCAGCGGAATTCGATTTGGAGAAACAAAACAATTTAAACTGTTAGGTAAAACCCCTCTTTTTATTCATACGCTCACACCCTTTCTTCAATCCAAGAAAATTGAAGAAATTATATTGGTTGTCCCCCAAGACAATGTAAATAATATAAAAAACACTCTATCTTCTTTGGACAAAAATATAATAGTTATTTCTGGAGGTCCCCACAGACAGGATTCTGTTTATAGGGGACTAAAGAAGGTGTCCCAATCTTGTAATAAGGTATGTATACATGATGGGGCACGGCCATTTGTCTCAATTGAACTTATAGAATCAACAATCAAGGGCTGTGTAAATTTTGATGGAGTTATTGTAGCAGAAAATGTAACTGATACAGTAAAGTTAGTTACACACGGTCGCAGGGTACAAAAAACACTTGATAGAAATAAAATTTGGTTAGCTCAAACTCCACAAACGTTTAACAAAAAGGAGTTGGTTAATGCATTTTTGTCATCACGAAGGAAAAACATTATAGGAACAGATGAAGCTATGATAATGGAAGAAATGGGATATTCTATAGGAATTGTTGAAGGTAGTAATCAAAATATCAAAATTACAACGAAAGAAGATTGGAGATATGCTGAATCAATTATGAGCGTACCACCTTCGCAGAAAAACCCACAAAAACGCCCAACAACAGAATGACAACGAGAATTGGAATTGGAATGGATGTACACCCTCTAAATAAAGATAAGCCTTTAATTGTTGGCGGTGTTGTTATTCCCTCTCCCTTTGGTTCTCAAGGACATTCAGATGGAGATGCTTTGATTCATGCGATTGTAGATGCCCTCCTGGGAGCACTTGGGCTTGGAGATATTGGCAGCTATTTTCCAAGCAGTGACAATAAGTGGAAAAATGTTAGCAGTACATTGTTTTTAAAAGATTGTGTTGAAAAAATAATAAATGCTGGATGGGAAATTAAAAACATTGACACAATTGTTATCCTACAGAACCCAAAAATTTCAGAATTTATCCCCCAAATAAAAGTGAATCTTTCACAGATAATTCACATTACCAAAAACCGGATATCTGTTAAAGCCACAACCACAGACCATTTAGGATTTATAGGAAAAGAAATGGGGTGGGCAACCCAAGCAATAGCTCTATTAAAAAAATCATCGACTCATATTTAAAGATAAAAACCGGGGCTAAGATAAATATTGGCCTTAGGATAGTAAGCCAAAGAAAAGACGGTTATCACAATATTTCAACGGTTTATCAGGAGTTGAAATATTGTGATGAATTAAGAATTCGTAAATCAGATAAAGAATGTCAATTTTCATCTAATTCAGATTGGCTTAAAAATGATTATACCAACCTATGTGTCCAGACATGGATAAAAATGAAGAAACTATTTTCAACCATTAAAGGTGTGGACATAAAACTTAAAAAACAAATTCCCGCAGGCGCAGGCCTGGGAGGGGGATCATCGAACGCCGCAGGTATCATTAAAGGATTAAACATAATTTATAAGTTAGATTTAACGGAAACGCAGATGAAATCTATTGCCCTAAGCTTAGGATCGGATGTTTCGTTTTTTATTAAAGGTGGAACCCAACATGGAGAAGGAACAGGGGAAATACTTTCTACCCTACCCCGTCCGGTCATTGGAACAGTTTTGTTGGTAATCCCAAATGTACATATCGATACATCCTGGGCTTATAGCATGATAAAAAATAAGTTGGACTATGTAGACAAATCTCCTAACTTCGCCAGCCTTTTACAGGAAAATCTTTTTCCTGTAGAGATATTTAAAAACGATTTTGAGAAAATAGTTTTTCCAGCATATCCAAAAATTGGCGAAATAAAGACAGCATTAATTGATTTAGGTGCTATATATGCCAGTTTGTCGGGAAGTGGCTCGACTGTGTACGGGATTTTTAAAAATGGATCTATTGCTAGCTCAGCAAAGTTGCATTTTGATTCATTATACCACACAATCGTTACCTCTCCTTCCAATGCTGCATAATTATATTTCTGAAAATTATTGGGGCGTCGTCTAACGGTAGGACACCGGGTTTTGGTCCCGGCAGTTGGGGTTCAAGTCCCTACGCCCCAGCAGAACAGGTAAAAATATTATTATAATGGAATGTAATAAACAATAATTGTGAAAGATGAATTAAAGATATTTTCTGGTAGAAGTAATAAGCCACTGGCTAAAAAAATTACAGAACACCTAGGTATCCCCCTTGGCGAAATTTCCATAAGGAATTTTGCTGATGGTGAATTATGGGTGAAATATGAAGAAAACATTAGAGGAAAAGATGTTTTTATCCTTCAATCAACCAACAGCCCTGCAGATAACATTATAGAGTTAATTCTCATGCTGGATGCTGCGGTTCGTGCATCTGCAAAACGAGTTACGGCAGTAGTTCCTTATTTTGGATATGGAAGACAAGACAGAAAAGACACTCCACGTGTCCCTATATCCTCTCGGGTCATGGTCGATTTATTTACAGCATCCGGAGCAGGTCGTATCATTAGTATGGATTTACACTCCACCCAGATACAAGGCTTTGCGTCTATCCCGTTTGACCACTTGTATAGCAGAATTGTTTTACTAGATGAGATTAAAAAACGATATCAATCTCCAGAAAACACGGTGGTGCTTTCACCAGATGTTGGTTCAGTTTCTATTAGTCAGGCATATGCAAAAAGACTTGGAATGCATTTTGCTTTAATTGATAAACGCAGATATTCACCAAACAAAGCTGAGGTTAAGCACCTTATCGGTGATTTAGAAGGAAAAGATGTACTTATTATAGATGATATGGTTGATACAGCAGGCACACTGGTAAACGCTGCAAAGGCAGCACTAAAACACGGTGCAATCTCAGTCTCTGCCGTTGCCACCCACCCAGTTCTATCAGAACCTGCCCTTGAAAGAATTCAATCATCTAAAATTAAACATATCTTATTAACTGATAGTATATTTATTACAGAACCCAAAAAACTACCAAATATGGATATAGTTTCAGTAGCAAATATATTTGGAGAAGCAATAAAGCGGATTCACAAAGGTGAATCAGTTAGTGCGCTTTTTGGTTTTTAATCGGAGGAAAAAATGGCACAACAATATGAACAGTTAACCTTAACGGAAAGAAAAGAAAAGGGAGGACGGTCTTCTCGAATTCTTAGAAAAAATGGAATCATCCCTGCAAATTTTTATTATAAGGGTGAAGAAAACATTAATCTTTCCGTAATAGAGCTTGAGCTTTTGAAATCCCTGCGATCAGGTCATCGAATTTTTGAAGTAAACCTAAAAGGTTCTACTCAATATGTAATGTTGAAGGAAATTCAATATCACCCCGTAACAGACGATATTGTTCACATCGATTTAATGCGTATCCGCAGAGACGAAAAGATGACCATTTCTGTGCCGTTAGTTTTGGAAGGAATAGCTGAAGGAGTTAAAGAAGGTGGTGTTATGATGCAAAATCTAAACGTTATTGAGATTAGTTGTCTCCCTGCCGATGTTCCGGAACAGTTGGCGATAGATGTCTCTGACTTGGAGTTAAATACTAGTTTGAATGTTGAAGACTTGGAGGTTTCAGAGGAATTAGAAGTTTTAACCAGTGATGAACTCACAATTGTAAGTTGTCAGCTTCCAAAAGAAGAGGTTGAAGAAGAGCCCGAAGAAGAGATTGAATTTAAAGAGGGCGAGGAACCTGAAGAAGACGCAGACAAACCAGACTCTGATGAGGAAAATTCTGAAGAATCATGATTGCCTTCGTAGGGCTTGGAAATCCAGGGGATATATATGCAGAAACAAAACACAATGCTGGTTTTTGGGTTATAGACGAATTGGCCCACAGGTGGAATCTTGCATTTAAACCAGGCAAGGGTGATTATGTATATACTCAGAAAAAAAACGGGAAAGCTCTTTTGGTAAAGCCTATAACAGGAATGAATAAAAGCGGGACAGCTGTAAAATCCGTTATCCGAGATATGGACATTGCCTTAAGTAATTTACATGTTATTTTAGATGATGTAGATTTACCACTAGGGAGAGTCAGAGTTCGCCCTAAAGGTGGAGACGGATGTCACAGGGGAATGGAATCGATTATCTATCATTTGGGTAGCACCTGTTTTCCGCGTCTTCGGTATGGAGTGGCAGCAGAAGATCACCAGAGACCAGCAGAAAAGTATGTTTTAAAACCATTTAGGAAAAAAGATAGTCCTTTGGCCGATGAAATGATTCAAACAGTCGCGGATGCGGCAGAATCCATTTTGTATATTGGTTTGGACAAAACCATGAATCAATTTAATGAAAAGAAATAAAGAAAGGTAAAAATGAATAATTTATATTATGTGATTGGCGCAGGTATAGTGGCAATGTTATTTGCGTTTTGGAAAACCAGATGGATTAATGGTCAGGATGAAGGATCAGATAGAATGAAACAAATTGGCGCAAGTATAGCTGACGGAGCAATGGCATTTTTAAAAGCCGAATACCGTGTGCTGATAATTTTTATTATTATCGTTGGATGTTTATTAGCCTTTGCTGCAAATAATCAAGGAGATTCCTGGTTAGTATCAATTTCATTTTTAGTTGGAGCCTTGGCCTCTGGTTTGGCTGGATTTTTAGGAATGAAAGTTGCGACAAAAGCAAACAATAGAACAACGCATGCTGCTCAAACGGGAATTGCAAAGGCTCTAAATGTTGCGTTTACAGGTGGCTCAGTAATGGGATTAAGTGTAGTCGGCTTAGGAGTACTTGGGGTAACAGGATTATATGTGATTTATGAATCATTTAATCTATTTGAAACGCCTCAAAAATTAGTGCAAGCATTAACAGGATTTTCATTAGGAGCTTCTTCAATTGCTCTTTTTGCAAGAGTTGGAGGAGGTATCTACACTAAAGCTGCAGATGTTGGTGCAGATTTAGTAGGAAAAGTTGAAGCTGGAATACCAGAAGATCATCCCCTGAATCCCGCAACGATTGCAGACAATGTAGGAGACAATGTAGGAGATGTTGCTGGTATGGGAGCTGATTTATTTGAGTCCTATGTTGGAGCTATTATTGGTTCTATGGTACTGGGATTAGCTTTAAGTCCTGAGCATGTAATGCTCCCACTATATATTGCAGGCGCAGGTATTATTGTTTCAATTATTGGGACATTTATGGTATCAGTGAAAGAGGGGGGAAATCCACAAAAAGGATTAAACATTGGAGAATTTGGATCATCAGCTATTATGGTAGCTGTAATGTATTTTTTAATTACTACTACTATTGTAGATATAGATGTGGCACTAAATATTTTTTACGCTACACTAATTGGATTAGCTGCAGGTTTAGGAATAGGAATGATTACTGAATATTATACAGGGACAGGAACAAAACCAGTTCAATCAGTCGCTGATCAATCAATTACAGGGGCTGCAACAAATATAATAGCAGGTTTAGGTGTTGGAATGCAATCAACATTTTTACCAATGGTTATAATAGCTGTGGCAATTGTTGGCGCTCATACATGTGCAGGATTATATGGAGTAGCAATGGCTGCTCTTGGAATGCTTGCAAATACAGGTATTCAGCTTGCTGTTGACGCTTATGGACCTATTTCCGATAATGCTGGAGGAATAGCTGAAATGGCTGAATTACCAGCAGAGGTTAGAGAGAGAACTGATAAATTAGATGCCGTAGGCAATACTACCGCTGCAATAGGAAAAGGCTTTGCTATTGGATCAGCGGCATTAACAACATTAGCATTATTTGCAGCATTTAGTGAAGTAATTAAAGCAAAAACTGGAAATGCTTTAATTATTGATATATCTGTACCAATTGTTATGGCTGCATTATTTATTGGAGCAATGCTGCCATTTCTATTTTCATCGATGGCAATGGGCGCTGTTGGAAGAGCTGCAATGTCAATGATTGAAGAGGTAAGGAGACAATTTAGAGATATTCCAGAATTAAAAGCAGCTTTAGAGGTTATGAAAACAGGAGATGAGTCAAAGTGGTCTGATGCTGATAAAACAACATATGAAGCTGGTCTTGACAAAGCAGAACATGGCAGATGTGTAGAAATTTCGACACAATCAGCAATTAAAGAAATGATGCTTCCTGGTTTATTAGCCATAGTCTCACCAATTATAATTGGCTTAATAGGTAATCAATTTAATATGGGCCCCGAGGCACTTGGTGGATTATTAGCGGGTGTAACTGTCAGTGGAGTTGCGATGGCTATTTTTCAGTCTAATGCAGGGGGAGCTTGGGATAATGCAAAAAAAATGATTGAAGAAGGGGTAGAAATTAACGGTGAAAAATATGGCAAAGGATCAGATGTACATAAGGCCGCTGTTGTTGGCGATACGGTAGGTGACCCATTTAAAGACACATCAGGACCATCTCTAAATATCTTAATTAAATTGATGTCTGTCGTGTCTTTAGTTATAGCGCCATTTTTATTTAATTAGGAGAAACAAATATGAGATACTATGAAACAATGTATATTGTAAGCCCAAGTTTTGAAAAAGATCGGTTAAATAAGATAATTGACACACTTAACGAGGAATTTCAAAAGAAAAAGGTTAAAGTTATAAACCATTATGTGTGGGGAAAAAAACGTCTTGCCTATCCTATAAAAGATCACAGATATGGAAATTATATTATAGTTCATTTTGAGAATGAAGAACAAAATTTCTTGATAAATTTTGGAATGTTTTTAAAATTGAATGAATCTGTGATGCGTTATCAAACAGTGCTTTTGGATAAAAAACCAGACGTTATAGAACAAAGTGATATTATATCTGAGGACGAGGTGCTCGAATCTGATCAAGCCACGAAGGAAAAAGACACCAACACAGAACCCTCCAGTTCTGATAGCGCACCAAGTTTAGAAGAAAATAACCAGAAAAAAACAGAGGGAGATGACGTAATCTCAGACCAACCAGACCAACCAAAATAATAGAGGAAAACATGGCACTTATAAACAAAAAGAAATACTGCTATTTTAAAGAAAACGGCATAACAGAGATTAATTACAAAGATGTAAAACTGCTAAGGCGCTTTACTACTGATCAGGGAAAAATTATGCCACGGAGAGTTACAGGGACAAGCGCAAAAATGCACAGAAAGGTAGTAAGAGAAATTAAGAGAGCACGAAACATTGCTTTAATGCCCTATACTAATGTAAATCAGGAAGGATGATAAAATGGATGTAATATTATTAAAAGACATGGATAGTCTCGGAACAGCAGGGGATATAGTCAAAGTAAAACCGGGATATGCAAGAAACTTTCTGGTCCCCCGCGGTATTGCACTGAGGGCCTCCAAACAGAATTTAGCCATTGCCGAAGAAAAAAGAAAGGTTGTTAGAAGTCGTGCAGGAAGAGCTCAAAAAGTATATATTGATTTGTCAAATTCTATTACTAAGGCAGAAATAACAATTGAAGTACAGGTAGGAGAAGAAGAGCGCATGTTTGGTTCTGTTACCAGCCAGGATATTCACCAAGCATTATTGGACAAAGGAATTTCTGTGGATAGACATACAATTCAACTTGAAGAACCAATCAAGGCGCTGGGGGTATACAACGTTCCGGTAAAAGTAACTCCGGACCTCATTCCTGAATTAAAATTATACGTAATTAAATCGATTTAATTAGATAGGAGTTCTGGTAAAAAAAGACGGCCACTTGGGGATTAATTAATTTATAAAACCAGACAGTTTTCATCACCCCCCCCTTTTATCTCGCGCTCTGACCTTAAAGCATAACCTGCCAATGTATATAGTCTCTATATACTGGAAAATAAGGCTATAAAAATATTTTCAATGAAAAAATATTTTATTAATAATATAAGATTCAAGGTCTCTCACATATCATTTTGCATATTGTATTCTGTATTATTATATATAGTTTGCAACGCTGTAAATATTAATAAAACCACTAAATGGTTTTATCTAAAAAACGAATTTTCTTATGTTGGAATAAGCGCGTTTTATGTTGCCGGCCTCTGCCTTTTTATTGCTGTGTTCACGCTTTTTGCCCACCGATGGACGATTAAACCCCTAGCAATTATTATTATTTTGCTGAGCGGAACATCAGCTTATTTTATTTCTAAATATAATGTTGCCATAGACCATCACATGATTAAGAATGCGATAAATACTGACACTACAGAAGTACGAGGGTTATTGTCAATCCAAATGATACCATATTTTTTGTTTTTAATAGTCATGCCAATCACGGCAATATTTTTTGTTCAAATAACCTTTGCAGGTACTGTCAAATATTTAATCCAATCTATTACCTTATTTATCCTATCGCTTTTCATCGCTATAGGGTTGTTATACGCACAGTTTAACCCCATACATCGCGCTGCAAATATGTCTAATAAATATATTTTTCATCAACTTATTCCATTAAATCATATAACAAGCATTATCAACATAATCCAAAATTCTGTGAAAACATATCTCCCAGAAAAAGAAAAAAAGAATATTGAAGTTTCTGCTCACACATTAGTAGAAGATAATTTAGTTGTTGTACTGGCCATTGGAGAATCAGCGAGACAGAAAAGTTTTAGTTTATATGGGTACACCAGGAAAAACACTAATCCGATACTATCAAAAGATAAAAATCTTCACATACTTAATGGGGTAGCAACTTTTGGTTCAACACTATATGCACTACCAGAGATAATGGTTAAACGGGATGTGCCCCTACCAACAGTTACCTCTATGGCTGGTATTAATACAGCATGCTATGTCCACTTTAGTCTTTATGACAATTGTGGTACAGTTGAACAAATAAAAGTTACAAATTGTGGGCATGATGGTCGTTGTTATGATGAAGATGTCTTACCTTTGTTAAATAAAAACCTTCAATCATACACCTCTGGATACAGGTTCATTGTCTTACATCTTGGTGGTGGTAGCCATGGGCCAAACTATCAAAAAAGAATTCCACCGGAATTTCAGCGCTTTCATCCCATGTGCCTTGATGCAGATGTGGTGAATCAATGCACCATTGATGAGCTGTATAATTCATATGATAATACGATACTTTATACAGATTATGTTCTTGGCAAGATAATAAACAGACTTGACAGCTCAGGGGCTCCTTATGTTTTTATTTATTTATCAGATCACGGTGAATCTCTGATGGAAAATGACCGGGTGTTTCATGGGATGCCGCCAGGCATATCATTGCCGCCTGAACAAAAATACGTTCCATTAATAGTTAAAT
This sequence comes from Fidelibacterota bacterium, assembly GCA_034408645.1. Classification (GTDB taxonomy): domain Bacteria; phylum Fidelibacterota; class Marinisomatia; order Marinisomatales; family AB-629-J13; genus AB-629-J13. Next base: position 22,344 of record DASCRE010000160.1, read on the forward strand.
CTTCAATACCACTGTCGATAATAGAACGTCAGGAATACAGACAACAAGACGTTTATGATACAATACTTGACCTTTTATCTATTGAGTCCAATGTCACGAACAAAGACAGAAGCTTTCTTAAAAAATAACACAAAATAATTATTGCGAGATTTTTTTGTTGAAAACAAGCAAAGATGATTTATTAAAAACGTAAACTATTATATATCAAATTAATATCTGTTTTTATTGACTGATAATTTGTTTGACACTTATTTTTAAAGAGCATGTTTGTAGAGATTGCGTTTCCAATTTCCAGTTACAACATTTTTACCTATTCTGTTCCACAGAAATTTAGGAACCAGATTGATATAGGTTCTAGAGTCACCGCACCATTGGGAAAAAGAGAAACGAATGGAATTATTGTAGGTTTTCCTAAAAAACCGATATTTACCGGAACCATAAAAAACATAGAGTCTCTTATCGATACTCATCCTGTATTGGACAAAACTCTTTGGAAATTGATTTGTTGGATGAGCACCTATTATTTTACTCCCATAGGTCAGGTCGCAAAAACCGTATTGCCAGCGCAATTATCCATGGAATATTCACCAAAAAAAATATGGAATGCAGAGGTTTTATATAATATGGAATTAGACAGTTTATTATCAAGCGCCCCTGCACAAAGAAACCTTGTTGATTTTTTACATAAGAAAAACACCTCGGTACCAGTGACAGATCTAAAACATTTAGCCTCGAACCCAATGACTGTATGCAGAGCACTTGAAAAGAAGGGATATATTCGTTTAACCTCAGTAGAATCCATACCGGACATTACGGGATTCACCTTTGACCCCATTGAAAAAAATATCTCTTACTCTGAATCACAGCAGGCAGTATTAGATGAGCTCATTCCAAAAATTAAAGGACAGAAGTTTGTTTCTAGCCTACTTCATGGTGTAACGGGGAGCGGAAAAACAGAGATATATATTGAAGCGGTTAAAGAATGTATTGATATGAAAATGTCGGCAATTGTTTTGCTTCCGGAAATTTCTCTAACACCTCAGATAGCCGGACGGTTTTCAGCTGTGTTTGGCGATAAGGTGGCGTTGTGGCACTCAAAAATGACTTCAGGAATACGGGCTTGGACCTGGAGAAAAATATGCAGTGGTGAATGTAGTGTGGTCATAGGAGCACGAAGCGCTGTTTTTACTCCAGTGAAAAACTTAGGTCTAATTATTGTGGACGAGGAACAGGAGTCCGCATACAAACAGGAATCCCCAGCACCTCGATATCATGCCAGAGATGTTGCCCTAATTCGAGGAAAACTCCACAACGCGGTTGTCGTTCTGGCAAGCGCAACTCCAAGCCTGGAAAGCTATTATAATAAAGAGCTGGGGAAACACGGAAACCTCTCTCTTCCTGACAGATATGGCGGTGCATATTATCCACAGGTTCATTTAGTTGACATGAAACAGGAAAAAGATGAGACAGGAAAAAAAGACCAGCTTATTTCAAGCCTATTGTTACGAAAAATCCACGAACGATTGGACGCTGATGAGCAGGTGATCTTACTGCAAAACCGAAGAGGATATGCCCCCGTTATGAGATGTTTAGATTGTGGTGAGATAATGGAATGTCAACACTGCAAGCTACCCCTTACCTATCACAAAACAGGTGTAAGGCTAGAATGTCATTGTTGTAAATTTATTAAACCGAGGATCCCAGTCCAATGTCCTGAATGTCAAAGTACGGAACTGGGCCTATTTGGAATTGGAACCCAAAAAGCAGAAGAATTTTTAAACCATTCCTTTCCGGAGGCAAACATATCAAGAATAGATACAGATACAGTAAAAGGAGGGCGTTCTCTTACAGCACAACTGAAAAAGTTTGCCAAAAAGGATATTGACATTCTTATTGGAACGCAAATGATAGCCAAAGGGTTGGATTTTGAAGATGTAACCCTTGTGGGGGTTATAAACGCAGATACAGGATTGTATCTACCAGACTTTCGATCAGGGGAGCGAGTTTTTCAACTGATCTATCAAGCAGCCGGTAGGGCAGGTCGACATAAAAAACCTGGCGAAGTTGTTATCCAATCGTATCAACCAGATAATCCCGTGATAAAATGCGCGTCAAACTTGGATTTGAAAAAATATTATAATATTGTTTTAAGCGAAAGAAAAACACTCAACTACTCACCTTTCAGCTGGATGTGTAGGGTAGAGTTTTCAGGAAAATCTATTAGCAAGTTAGATTTGGTTAGTCAGGAAACAAAAAAGAGATTAACACCTCCGTACCCCGGACTAAAAATTTTAGGACCTGCATCGTGCTACCGAGGTAAAATTGGAAACAGATATAGACAACAATTAATTTTTAAGTCCTCAAAAGAAAAAGACCCTAATGGGAATAAACTACATCAGTATTTAAAGAAAAATTTTTCGCAGAAGAAATTAGGAAGAAACTCATCTATACGAATTCTAATGGATATCAATCCGGTATCCATGCTGTGAAATGATAAAACAACATCAAAAATATTTCCTATTAATATTTTCCGGACTTTGTTTTTTAAGTGGACAGTCTGGCTATCAAGGACTTAATTCGTGGTACAGCTCGATAACCGTTTCTCTAGCAGGTGGGGGAAGATTGTTGAATATTCAGGAAGCAGACAGGCACAACCCAGCCGTACTGGGAAAAGTTGATGGTAAAAAATATATTTTAGAGATAGTTCGCTATCCCTCCAGTATAAACTCTAAACATGTTGGGTCGATTTTCCTGAAAAATAAAAGGACTTATTCTTTTCATTTCCGTCAGATGGATTATGGACGGTTTCATGGATATGATGAAGACGGGAACCCTTCGGGCTCATATAGCTCCAATGAGTCATGGCTGACCGGCAGCGTATCCTCTCAATATGGGATACTCAGCTATGGAATGAGTTCTGGTCTGTTTCACAGTCGACTTGGTCCGGAAAGGTCAATCCTAATGGTGTTTTCCTTTGGAGGATTGATTTCCCTGCACAAGCAAAATATGGAGTTGGGGATTGCCTTAAAAAATCATGGAATGGTGTTGAAGAAATTTAATTCAAAAAACGAAAACATGCCATTATCCTGCGTGATAAGTGGCTCAAAAAAGCTGGATTATTTACCATTAAAACTAAACTTAGACATTGAGTTTATGTACGAAAATCAACAGCCGGACATTTATCTGAGTGGGAAGTTCACTCTTTCCAAATTCGTTTTTTTACGATGTGGTATTAATTTTGAAAAATTTAATCAACAAATTAAATCAAGCTTGACAAGGGATTTGATTACAGGTACAGGGATTGGAATAGGATTTAAATCAGGGAAGTATTCTATTGAGTCTGGAGGATATTTTTACAATCCCAACAATTGGGTAATTGGGGTTAGTTTGCAAGTTAATAAATGATTAAAAAACAAAAACAATGAAAATAAAAAAATCAATAGTTGATAACCAAATTTCCTTGATTGAGGAAACGCACCAGTACGTCCTTGAAACAAATCCGGGATTGAGCTTCCAAAGCGTCACAACTGTGGTGGGGTCATTTTTCGAGCCCTTTGATTCAATAAAGATTGCCACAAATCTTTGTGATACACACCCAAAATATAAAAACATGAGACCGGAACAACTTATTCAGGAGTGGCAGACAGCTAGCAATCATGGAACCAAAGTACATAAAGAAATTGAACTGTCTATTAAAGAAAACCTAGAACCCTCTGAACCAAAGGCCACATCAGCATTGAAGTGGTTGGATAAATATTGTAAAAAATCAGACATTGATATATTTACCGAGATTATTGTTTACAGTAAAGAACTAAAGATAGCAGGGACTATAGATATTTTAGCTTATGACAAAACCGAGGATGTCTATGAGATTATTGATTGGAAAACCAGCAAAAAAATAAAAACAAGGTCATTTAATAATAAAATGGGTAACCATCCCGTCACTGCCACCATCATGGACTGCAATTTTAATCATTATGCTTTACAGCTTTCATTATATCGTTACCTTCTAGAAAATCACTATGGGATAAAGGTGCGCAATCAGCTGATTGGTCACTTAAAAGACAGCCAGTGTAAAGGTTACATAACACCATATTATAGTAAACAGATATCAGATATTCTTTCAGCAATAAACTAGGTATAAAATAATAATGTCATTTATTAAACCGATTATTCAGAGTAGCGGTGCAATATCCCTTTCGAAGTTTTGTGGTGAATTTAGGAGTGCATCTGAACCCGATTTATTTTCCGGACAGGGAAAAAACATTTGTTTCCTGGATGTTGAGACCACCGGGAAGAACAGACAGAATGACGGGATTGTAGAGATTGCGGTGAAATCTGTTTCTATCAATGCACAATCCGGAGAGATCATATCTATCAACAATCAATACGAGTCGTTTAACGACCCCGGGATACCCATATCTGAGGAGGCATCTGCCGTAAACGGGATAACAGATGAAATGATTTCAGGAAAACATATTGATTGGGATATAGTAGAGGAAGTTTTTGCTTCTACGGAATTGTTAGTATCGCACAACGCAAGTTTTGACAGAGCTTTTCTGGACAGGGCTCTCCCCGAATCAAAAAAAAAATTATGGGCCTGTTCGATAAATGATATTGATTGGATTTCTAGGGGCTTCAAAAACGTTAAGCAAGAGCTTTTGTGTATTTGGCACGGTTATTATTACGATTCTCATCGAGCGATGAATGATGTAGATGCGCTGATACACCTCCTTACCCATGATGTTTATAGTGATAACAAACCGGTGCTTGAGCTCATAGAAAACTCCACAACTCCATATTATAAAATATCAGCTCTGGGGAGCCCCTTTGAAACTAAAGATATACTGAAAGCTAGAAACTATTTGTGGGACAGTAAAAATAAATACTGGTGGACGAAGGTCGTTTTTACTGAGGTTGAATCAGAAAAAGATTGGTTATCCGAAAACGTTTATAGTGGATATTTTCAAGGCGGGGTTGAAGAAATAACCATTATAGATAAGTATAAAGATTGACAGAGGATTTATTTTAAGCCCTACATAATATCAGCAATAAAAACATTTGTCTGTCTGGGGTTTTTAGCATTACGATTTGATGAAAAAACTAACTTTTTCCCATTTTTTGAGAATACAGGAAAAGAATCAAAGGTGTCATTATAAGTAAGGCGCTGTAATTTTTTGGTTTTAATATGAATCACGTATAATTCAAAATTGTGACCAAAAGAGTTGTACTTGGGATTCCAATCATCCATATTGGATGAAAAAACAATATACTTACCATTCGGATGCCAAGAGGGAGCCCAGTTTGTGGCACCATTTCGTGTCAATCTAATTTTATTGGAACCATCTCTGTTGGCAACATAAATGTCCAAGGGGACTGCTTCAATGTATCGATTGGTAAGATTTTCATTCCATTGTTTTTTTTCTGCTTCAGTTTCTGGATGCCATCCTCTCCACACAAGTTTTTTCCCATCAGGTGAGTAAAAAGCCCCTCCATCATAACCATATTCTTTGGTAATTCGGGTGACCTGTTTCCCATCATAATTCATTTCATAGAGATCTATATCTCCATCACGTAAAGATGTAAAAATAATTTTTTTTTCTAAAGGGTGAGCTGTTGCTTCGGCGTTGTATCCTGAAAAATGGGTAAGTTTTTTTAATTTATCATTTTTATCAACACTGTAAATTTCGAAGTTCCGGAGGGGCCAAATATATTTATGGGGATTTGGATGTTTGTATACTTCAGGACAGTCTGGACCATCATGAAGAGTTGATGAAAAGAAAATTATTTTATCATCCAGAGAGTAATAGGAACAGGTAAAGGCCCCATCGGTTACAGCGAGCCTCTGGATATTCATCCCATCAATTGTCATGGTATAAATTTTGTCACACTCATCTCCACCACGCTTGGATTGAAAAACCAAATGTTTGTTATCAGAAGAAAAATAAGCCTCACCATTATCTCCGTCAACCGTTAGTTGTTTTATTTCAGAAAGAGAAAAGATAATGTTGTTTTTGCATCCTCCTATGATTATTAAGAAAAGAAACAATCTAGCCATCATCAGTAAGGTTTTTGTTTTCATTAAATGGATTCCAAAATGAATTTAATCTAAAATTTTACTATCACAGTTTTTTCTTCTTTACTCCGTACAACTTTTATTTTTACTTCATCTCCAGGATTAAACTCTGATAGTCGGTGCATGTATTCATAAATATCGTTCACCGAATTTCCGTTCATTTTAATTATAATATCCCCACCCTTAAGACCGGCAATTGATGCCGGCTTGTTTTTCAGAACGGCATCAATTCTTAGCCCCATTGTGGCTGAATAAGTATAGTCTGGCATAATACCCAGTGTGACCTTAAATCGCTGGCGTTTCTCTTGTTGTTTTGGACCAGCCTCCTGAAAAACAAGTCGTTCATCCATTGTTGAGAAATAATCAGCTATGGAATAAATCAATTGGGAAAGAACTTTCATACCATTATAATTAACTTTATCTGCGTCATCGTCCGGCGTGTGATAATCATTGTGAGCTCCTGTAAAGAAAAATAGAACAGGAGTATCATTCACATAAAAGCTTGAGTGGTCTGAGGGGCCGTATCCTTCTGGTGAAAAAGAGGATTGCAGACTAGCTTTAGAGACAATGGTCTCAATTTCTGATTCGAGGTTGACAGCTGTGTGTGTTCCACCTATACTGATTTTATTTACCTTTCTATCCAACCGACCAACCATATCCATATTAAGCATAATCTGAATATTTTCATTTTCGATTATCCCACTTTTTACAAAGTATTTTGATCCTAATAGTCCCATCTCTTCTGCCCCAAACCCAACGAAAACCAATGTTCTTTTATTAGAATTATTGTGTGAAAACAGCTCAGCAAGTTCCATCATTACAGAGACTCCTGAGGCATTATCATCTGCACCATTGTGAATCTCATAATGGTCAGGTCTTCGGGATCCAGAGTGTTCTCCTCCAAACCCTAAATGATCATAATGAGCTCCCATAACTACATATTCATCCTTTAGTTTTTCATCTATTCCAGGCAGCACTCCCACAATATTTTGAGTTTGAACAGTTTTATATTTCACAGTAGTTGAAACGGAAACATTTTTTTTCAGCTCTATCGATTTAAACTTTTCTTTCATTTGAATTACAGTGTTTTCTAAAGAGACAAGGCTACCACCGGAGCTATAAAGAAGTAAATTAGCTACTTCTCTTTTTACATGTATTACGGGGATGCTAACATTTATTTGGCTCTGTTCATATCGCAAGGGGATTAGAATATCGCTTTCATCAAAATTAAATCCTGATGTAAATATAACACCGGCGGCTGAATGGTCTTTGGCAATCATTACTTTTTTTCGTAAAGAACTATGTTCGGAAAAATCTCCATGCGGATTATTCCCATCTGGAGAACCACGTAGGATGAGTACCCACTTCCCAGCCACATCAATATCAGAATAATCATTCCAAGATAGACTATCCTTTTGAAAATTAAATCCAAAACCAACAAAAATTATAGGAGCTGTTAGTGTAGTATTTTGAGAAAAAGACAGTGGAATAAAATCGCTTCCTACAGAGAAATTAGTTTGGTCTATGGTTAAACTGTTATTATCTCCCAAAAACACATCAGTAATGATGTCAAAATATTGAAATCCAGCATCTCCCAATAAAGTAAGACTAGAAATCTTAAACTGATTACGGATATACTCAGCCGCCTTTCTATCTCCATTTGTTCCGGGGAAGCGCCCCTGTAGCCTATCAGAGGCCAAATAGCGCACATGAGACCTGAGCTCCATCTGCGTGATCGTTGAAGTGGGGCCCGCACAGTTGTTTAGGAAAAGGAATAGCGAAGAAATAAAAACGATTATTTTTTTATTCATGAGTTGGCTTGGAACCTATATTATATAAGTTTGGATACTAAATATTTTGTGATTAAATCTCCTAATATAATCAGTCGAAAATAAATAAAGTTTATAAATTTAAAGTTAGCTTTAAGAAGCAGGAGGACACTCTCCCTAATTTATATAAGATTGGTTTTTTAAGTTGTCAGACAGACAATATCAAATACATTTATGTTACTAATAAAAAACAAATTCAAATTATATTTTCTTTCTTAAATTTGAGATACAGCTCACGGCCTAGCCAGGCATCAGTGGCTGCGTAAATAATTTGTTTTTTTTTCAGTGTTTTAATATTCCAGTTTGATATTTGTGCCTGTTTAGATATACGGAAATGTAAGAAATAAGCCGCTAAACCACGAAGGCCATGATGGGGAACGAGAGCTTTCCGAGCCAGTTCTCCTAAATCAATAAACCCTCTTGGAATAAATTCACTCAATAGATTTAATTCTGATAAATCATGCCTTATAGCCACACCACACTTGAGAATATCTCTATTTGATAATAGCTGTTTAAGGGGGTTACAAAACCCGACCTGATGTAATTGGAAAATATAAACTGATTTTTCTCCGGCAAGTTGAATTATTGATGGAGTATAGTATTCCCCCTTATGAAATGCAGGTCGGGTTTCTGTATCAAAGCCGAGAATATTTTCCTTCTGAAGAATACTACAGGAAGTTTTAACATCCTGTAATGTGTTGATTATAAATATTTCCCCATCATAAGCCTTTAACGGGAGGGCATTGATCTCCTGTTTCTCAAGTTTTCTTTTGAGTATCATGATTATTAATATTATAATTTAACATATGGAATGATTTCAAGGGGAACAGGTATAATAAAATTATTA